>JAFGME010000072.1 GCA_016927695.1 Bacteroidales bacterium | reverse complement strand
TGGAACCCTGGAGCTGGTCAAATGATAATTATGCCGAAATACAGTTCGGCGATGCATATAACACCATTCGTGGCACATTTAATTCAGGCATCGGCTTTTATACTCCGAATAATTACATATTTCACACAGGGAATGTAGGCATTGGTAAAACCCCTACCGAAAAACTGGATGTGAACGGCAATATCAAAGCCAACGGTTTCATTCTTCCGGTGACCGCGGGCGAGGGCAGGCTGCTTCATTCCGATGCCGAAGTCAATGCCTCGTGGGCAGACCCCGCATGGAGGGTAAGTGGCAACAACGTATTCAGGGAGCAGGGGAACACCGGTATAGGCACCTGCCAGCCGCTTACCGCACTGCATATTGCACAGGGCGACATCTATCTACAGGATATCGAAAGCGGAATTATCATGAAGTCACCCGACGGCCGCTGCTGGCGCGGCGTTATAAACAACAGCGGCGAGCTGGAGTTCAGCGAGGCGGATTGTCCCGAAGATGCTCCCCAGTCGGCAAAAAGCGATGTTCCGGCCAGGGGCTGCAGGATATATCCCAATCCCGCAAAAGGGAAGATCATCGTAGAGGCCTGGCAGGCGGGAGAAAAGGGGCTGCTTGTGGAGATAACCGACATGCGGGGAGCGGTGTGCTACGCCGCAGAGATCAAAGGCAGCCGCCATACGGTTTCCACAGACGCATTGCCGGCAGGCTTCTACACTGTAAAGGTGGCAACCCCGGCAGGCGAGCCGTTGGGAGTAGAGAAGATAGCGGTGCATAAATGAAAAAAATGCCTGTAATCCGGGAAACTGAGCAGTGTGAAAAAAATCATATCTTTGAAATAATTATTAATTATTGAAGTTTATGAATCTTTTAACGATTTTCCGTGATGAAAAATCAAGTGGGTTAAAAGGAGGTATATATCATCACACCCAAATAAAACTTGCTTTTAATTCAAATCGTATTGAGGGTAGTAAACTCTCTGAAGAACAAACGAGATATATTTATGAAACAAATACCATCTTTTTAAATAACGGAGAAACAACTGCAAATGTTGATGATATTGTTGAAACAGTTAATCACTTTTCTTGTTTTGACTATATGTTGGACATAGCTGATGAACCGTTATCAGAAGAACATATAAAGAAATTTCATTATTTATTAAAAATCAATACCTCTGACTCAAAAAAATCATGGTTCCGTGTAGGAGATTATAAGCTAAAACCAAATATTGTCGGAGGAATAGAAACTTCCTTACCTTCCCATGTGCCATCAGACATTAAAAATCTGATTACAACTTATCTGAATATAAAGAAAATTACAATAAATGATATAATTGATTTTCATTTCAGGTTCGAGCAGATACATCCTTTTCAGGATGGTAATGGTCGCATAGGCAGGCTGATTATTTTTAAGGAGTGTTTAGCCGGTAATATTATCCCGTTTATCATTGAGGAAAACCATAAGTTTTTCTATTATAGAGGTTTGGCAGAATATCCTGAAGTGAAAGGGTACCTGACTGATACTTGCCTTTCTGCTCAGGATAATTACAGGAAAACATTAGATTACTTTATTCCGGAATTGGACAATGACAGATAAAACTACGGACAAACTATGTTTAAAACATTGGTAGTCAGGATGATCAAACCACTGCTGACAATATTCCTCACCACCGCCCCTCTTATATTGCCTGCTCAGGAAAAACAAGAATTACACAGGAACGTGTTTTACCCTGTTGATCCGGCTTAAAAGAAAAATATTATTAGCGTGGAGCTGGGTGGAAATGGTATCATATATTCACTTAACTCTAATAGAAAAGTTTTTAACTTTATATGTGATTGATCTGGAGAGGGATATTAAATCCCAGAGTGAAAATAAATGAAAACAAAAGCATCATATTTATTAATACTGGTACTTTTTTCTTTAAAAGCATTGTGTTCCCCGGATCAGGAAAAGAAATCAGATAAAAATGCTTTTTCGCTAAACGGAGAGCTTCACTATGCTTATGTGAAAGAAATGCCTTAATTTCAGCAATCTAAGTTTGCTTTCCATGCAGATTATCATCGCTCCATATTCAGGGTACGAAATTTCGGAGTGACCGGAGAATTTGGACTGGGATTAAGAAGTTATGACGGTGAAATGGCAATGAGGGTTGATAAGATGGCAATTATTTTTCTTACTGCTAACTACTATAGAAACAAGCACATACTGGATTTTGGATTTGGATTTACCTTCTAATCCTGAACTATAAACCAGTAATAAAGCTCCTGGATGTTAAGGTATTCTCCTTCACATGCAATAAGATATGAATTTCACGCAGGCCGGTAACATTAGTAAGAGCGCTATTTTCATCAAATTGCAACACCAAAAGTCTGTCAGTTAAAGATTCTGTTTAGTTTTGCCCTGTCAATTACCGCTTATGGGCAAGATTTTCAGAATTCTGCTGTTATTGCTTCTGCTGCTGCTCCTTGCTGCTTTTTTTGTAAAGAAATGCAAAAAAGATAACAGGGCTGAATACGGTCTGGAGGCAGCTTATCCCGGCCCCGGCCCCTTCCAACTGCAAACCGTGAAACATCAGTTTTTTCATCTTGGCTACAGTGAAGAGCATGAACAGGCAGCCTGGGTGGCTTATCTTCTTACAAGGCGGATGCTGGCCAGCCCCCTGGTAAGCCGCAGTGACAATTTTAGTGAAGACCCCTGGGTTGCAACGGGCTCCGCATTCCCTGGCGACTATAGAGGCAGCGGTTATGACCGCGGACACCTGGTCCCTGCCGCCGATATGAAATGGTCGGCCACCGCCATGAATGAAACTTTCTTCATGAGTAATATTTCGCCTCAAAACCATAAGTTTAACGGAGGACCCTGGCTTACCCTGGAGGAAAAAGTAAGGGAATGGGCTATGAAAGAAGACAGCCTCATTATTGTGACCGGACCGGCGCTGAATAAAGGCCTGGCCGGGCACATAGGTAACAACAGGGTGTCGGTGCCTTTGTATTTTTATAAAGTGATACTCGATCTTACCGGACCGGAATACAAAGGCATCGCCTTTATCATGGAAAACAAATCGGGCAAAAAAAATATTTTTGACTGCGCTGTTTCCATTGACTCTGCCGAATCGTTCACCGGTTTTGATTTTTTTCATCAATGGAAGGGTTTTGATATGGAAAAAATCGAAAATGTGCTTGAAACAGAAAAATGGAGATAGCCATTTCATGATGATTCGATCATTATAAAAAACCTATGGAAGAAATCCTGATAACTGTTCTGAATTATCTGCTTGACGTGGTGACAGCCACGCTCCTGCAGTTGTTGGTGCTTTTCGGGCCTTTGCTGCTGCTGGCATTTCTGATGAACCTTGTGGCCGGACAGGCAGAAAAAAACGGCATCCGTGTATTCGGCATGAAAGTTTATCTCTGGGTGTTCGGCTGGCTGGGTACATCGGTTCATGAAACCGGCCATGCGGTCTTTGCCCTGATCTTCGGTCACAGGATCATTGAAATCAAACTGTTCTCGCCCGATCCGAAAACTGGAACGCTGGGATATGTGAAACATGAGTACAATTCTAAAAACATCTATCAGGCAAGCGGCAACTTCTTTATCGGATTAGGCCCTATACTCTTCGGAACCCTGTTACTATACCTGCTCTCCCGGCTTCTTTTCAGCTTCAGCTTCAGCAACATGGTCATCCCGTCATTTACCTTTGACAGCCTTACCGGCCTCTCCTCCCTGAAAGCGATAGCGTCCGGCATTGCCGATAATTTCCGGAGTTATGTAAACATCGTGTTCACGGGCGAACAATCGAAATGGTGGAAAATTCTGCTGCTCATCTATCTTCTTTATGCCATAGGAAGTTCCATCACCCTGAGCGGACCCGATGTGCGCGGCTCTGCGCGCGGCTTTCTCTTCTTGACGGGCATCCTGCTTGCCTTTAACCTGGCCACCTTGTGGATCGGAGGTTTCACCCTTGAGTTTTTCAGATATATCAGCGCCTGGTTCTCAGGCTTTTATTTTCTGATCATCCTTGCCATGATGGTGAACCTCGTGTTTGCCATACTGCTGGGAGCCATTGCCCGGATGAAGAAATGATTGTGATTTATCCCATATCCTCCATGGAGACAGGTTTCAGCAGTAGAATCAGGAATAAAAACCCATAGACGGAAAAATAATTCTACTTTTGCCAACATGAGAACAGTTGCCGCGATATTGCTATTATCCGTTCTGGCTACAGTGCCCGGCAGCTATTTCTATTTCTTTGCCTGGCACCAGAATAGCATCAGGAAAGAGATCAAACAAAAACTGAAACAAAGTGTTCCCGAAGAAGAACTGGTCATCATTACCTCCGGTGAATTAAAAGAAGATCCCGGTTTCCGCCGGATCAGGGATAATGAATTCCTTTACTCAGGAAAGATGTACGATGTGGTGAGAACCGAAAACGATGGTCAGGCCACCCGCTATTACTGTATCCCCGATGATAAAGAAACCCGCCTGCTTCAACAGTTAGATGTGCTGGTAAAAAATGAAATGAACGGCAGTAAAGATAAAAAGCAGCAAAAGGAAAAACTGCAGAGGCTTCTTTTCTCTCTTTACATCAGCAAAGCCTGTACTGTGCAAACGCAATTGGCGCCAAATAAAATGGAAAGGCCAACCTGCTTTTTACATCTTACATCCCGCTTCCCTGAAACTCATTCTCCTCCTCCTAAAGCTTAAGTTTCCTTCGTTCACTATTTCTTCATCCTGCCTGCACAGGCAGATTTATTCATTTTTGGAAACTTAAAATTTGTAAAATGAAATCAATATTTACCATTTTATGTTTTTCCCTGATGTTATTTTCAGGGATGGGTCAGACCCTCACGGTGCGTGAAAAAATAACCCGGCAACCCCTTGAACTGGTGACGGTTTACACCGGCGACCTGCAATATTCAGCCCTTACCGATGCAAAGGGCCGGGCCGATATTTCTGCCCTGAGAAACGGCGACAGCATACACGTCAGGATTATCGGCTATGAACCTGAGGCTTTTACTTTTAAAGAGCTTGAGGAGATGAAATTTGCAGTTTACCTCAACCAGATACAGCTCTCCCTGGATGAGGTAGTGGTGGCTGCATCAAGGTGGGAGCAGGAAAAAAGGAATGTTCCCAACCGCATCGTTTCCATCAGGCCGTCGGAAGTTTCGCTTCAGAACCCTCAAACCGCTGCCGACCTGTTAGGGAGTTCGGGGGAGGTTTTTATCCAGAAAAGCCAGTTGGGTGGCGGAAGTCCAATGATCAGGGGATTTTCTGCCAACAGGGTGCTGATCACAGTAGACGGGGTCAGGATGAATAATGCCATTTTCAGGAGCGGTAACATCCAGAATGTGATATCCCTCGACCCCTTTGCCCTCGAAAGGACAGAGGTATTTTTCGGTCCCGGCTCCGTCATCTACGGCAGCGATGCCATGGGCGGGGTGATGGGGTTCTACACCCTCACCCCAAAACTGTCACTCCCGGATAAAGGCCCTCTGATAAAGGGAAATGCGCTGGCAAGATACAGCAGCGCCAACGAAGAAAAAACGGGCCATTTCGACATCAACATCGGCCTGAAAAAATGGGCTTTTGTCACCGGCGCCACTTTTTCGGATTTCGGCGACCTGACCATGGGATCAGACGGCCCCTCCACCTATCTCAGGCCCGAATATGCCGCCAGGATTGACGGAAAAGACACTGTGCTGATCAACAAAGATCCTGCTAAACAGGTGCCAACGGGTTACAACCAATATAATCTGATGCAGAAAATAAGGTTTATGCCCAATGCAACATGGGATATCCAATACGGCTTCCACTACTCTGCCACCTCGGATTATTCGAGATATGACAGGCTCATCCGCTATAAAAAAGACAAACTGAGGTCGGCAGAATGGTACTACGGCCCACAGATATGGATGATGAATGTGTTTAACATTATACATTCCGCAGATAAAGGACTTTTCAATGCCATGAGTTTTACTGTGGCTCAGCAATATTTCAAAGAAAGCAGGCATGACAGGGATTTCGGAAAACCTGACCTGACGCACAGAACGGAAACCGTGGATGTTTGGTCGGCCAATCTCGACTTTGAAAAAGACCTGGCTGAAAAACACCACCTCTTCTATGGGATCGAACTTTTGTTAAATACGGTAGGATCTTCCGGTGAAACAGAAAACATCGAAAATGGCCTGATCCTTCCCGATGCTTCCCGTTATCCCGACGGTTCAAACTGGAACAGCTATGCAGCTTATGTTTCGTATAAAAACCTGATAACCGAAAAACTAACCCTTCAGACAGGCCTGAGGTATAACCAGGTAGCCCTGAGAGCAGACTTCGACACCACCTATTATCCCTTCCCGTTTACCAAAGCCGACATCAACACAGGGGCGTTGAACGGGAGTGCGGGTATTGCTTACAGACCGGAAGAAAGCTTCCAGGTCAACCTGAATTTTTCCACAGGTTTCAGGGCCCCCAATATCGACGATGTGGGAAAAGTGTTTGAATCTGAACCGGGCGCTGCGGTAGTCCCCAATCCCGACCTCAAACCCGAGTATGCTTATAACTGGGAGCTGGGTTTCATGAAAACCTTTGCCGAAAGGGTAAAACTCGACCTGACCGGGTATTACACCATTCTTAAAGACGCACTTGTCAGAAGGGATTACACTTTGAACGGCCTCGACAGTATTATGTATGATGGAGAAATGAGTAAGGTGCAGGCTATTCAGAACGCTGCCGAAGCTTATGTCTGGGGGATTCATGCCGGTCTGGAAGTGAAATTCCCCGCAGGCTTTGGCCTCCTTTCCAAATTCAATTATCAGCAAGGCGAGGAAGAACTGGACGATGGGACAAAGGCGCCTCTGCGGCACGCTCCGCCCTGGTTTGGATCCACACACCTTACCTATACGAGAAGCCGGTTGAAGGCCGATTTCTACGGGTTATATAACGGGGAAGTCAGAGCCGCCGACATGCCGCCTTCCGAATCCGAAAAGGATTACATGTATGCCCTTGATGCTGAGGGAAAACCGTATTCACCCGGGTGGTACACCCTGAACATCAAAGTAATCTATGAACTGACCGATTACCTCATGATCACCGCCGGTTTGGAAAATATCACCGGACAGAGGTACAGGCCTTACTCTTCAGGGATCACAGCGCCGGGAAGGAATTTCATTGCTTCAGTAAAATACAGGTTCTGATCTATCCACCCCGGTAATAACTGGCCGGTTCAATCTGTAAGAATAGCGCTGGCTCTTATAATTTGCCCGTTCAGTACCCCGGCAAGGTCGCCGGGGTATTTTTTCCCCTGATAAAGCAGCAATATTGTACAACAATGACCGGGTTAGAAATCAGTATTTTAAAAACAGCGGTACAAAACGGTTGACAATGGACAATAATTTAATCACTATCTTTGAAAAAATATATCATCAATGGGAAAAGAAATCAAAGATATTTTTAATGACCAGAATATTGTTGGTAAGATTCAGCAGAAACTCCCAAAGTTATTTCACCTTGCTGAGCTTGAAAGTTAATGGCAAGAAAAGCAGGAATGGAATTAGATAATAAGAGATAACATAATTTTAGCATTACATTTTTAAAATCAACAGGTTAATTGAATTACACATGAAGGGTTACTTTATTTCAGAAGAAAAGGCAAATGAATTAGGATTGTTAATTAATCCCTACTTAAATTCTTCATTCCAAAAGATTATAATCGCTATCACCGAAAATGATTTAAAGGAAAACAATTGTGATACTAAATTTCGCGATGATCAATATACTGAAATGGCAAATTGGTTT
>JAFGME010000071.1 GCA_016927695.1 Bacteroidales bacterium | reverse complement strand
CTGATCTCTATGATAAGGTTGGCTTCCCTGCTGTAAAAGTCGAAACTTCTGTGCCCATCTTTAAGTCCTTTGGTGAAATCAACACCGGTTTTCCCATCCTTCAGCTCCTCCCATAGCAGGTACTCGGCATATTTCTCCGGGTTCAACCGGTAAACAAGGCTCGACCTTCCCTGTATTTTACCCTGGTTGATGAGTTTTTTGAAAGGTTCTTCCTCACACACCAGGCCCAGATCGTAAAGGAACATATTCCAGAACCGTGAATAAATCAGATGGCCCGTGGCATGCTCGTCACCCCCCAGATACAGGTCAATATCCCTCCAGTATTCATTGGCTTCCCTGGAGAAATAATTTTCATCATTCCATGGGTCCATATATCTCAGATAATATCCACTTGAACCTGCAAAACCGGGCATTGTATTGATTTCCAAAGGATAACCGTCTTTTGTCTTCCAGTTTTTTGCCCTTGCCAGGGGGGGTTCGCCCGACTCGGTAGGAAGGTATTTGTCCACTTCGGGAAGTTCAAGAGGCAGCTCCTTTTCGTCAAGCGGGTATGGCATTCCGTCCTTATAGTAAATCGGAAAGGGTTCTCCCCAATACCGCTGCCTGCTGAAGATGGCATCGCGCAGTTTAAAGTTGGTTTTTCCAAAACCGATATTCCTGCTTTCGAGAAACCGGATTGTTGCTGTGATCGCTTGATTCACCTCCATGCCTGTGATGAAACCGGAGTTCACCATTTTCCCCTCTCTGGCATCGTATGATTCGGTCCATCCTTCCGGATCGGAGAGTTCTTCTCCATTCCCGGCCACCACCTGGATGATGGGAATGTCAAAATGTTTGGCAAAGGCGAAGTCGCGGCTGTCATGGGCGGGCACAGCCATGATGGCGCCTGTTCCGTATCCTGCCAGCACGTAATCGGCAATCCATACCGGGATTTCCTGCCCGTTAACCGGGTTGATCCCGTAAGCTCCTGTGAATTCACCGGTAATCTGTTTCACTTCGGCCATCCGGTCGCGCTCAGACCTGTTTTTTGCCCATTCCACATACTTTGACACTCCTTGTTTTCTGTCGGGGGTGGTGATTTTTCCTACCAGTTCGTGTTCAGGGGCGAGTACCATAAAGGTGGCTCCCCAGAGGGTGTCGGGCCGGGTGGTGAACACTTCCAGTTTTTCCTCAAAACCTTTTATTCCAAAGAAAACGGTAGCGCCTTCCGAACGGCCTATCCAGTAACGCTGCATCTCCCTGAGCGACTCAAACCAGTCAATTTTGTTCAGACCATCGAGCAATCGCTGGGCATAGGCAGTAATCCTGAGCGACCACTGTTTCATGAGCTTTCTCTCCACAGGATGGCCGCCCCTTTCTGAAACACCGTTCACCACCTCATCATTGGCAAGCACCGTTCCGAGGGCCGGACACCAGTTTACCCAGGTGTCGGCTAAGTAGGCAAGCCGGTAGTTCATCAGGGTTTCCTGTTGCTTCTTTTCATCCCATGAATTCCAGTCAGAAGCTGAAAAGGAAATCGCTTCTGTGCAGGATGCATCCATCCCGCCGGTGCCATATTTTTCAAAATGTTTTACCAGGTACTCAACCGCTTCGGCCTTCCCTGATTTCCGGTTGTACCAGTGCTTGAACAACTGAATGAAGGTCCATTGCGTCCACCTGTAATATTTGGGATCAGAAGTGCGGACTTCCCTGCTCCAGTCGAATGAAAATCCTATTCTGTCAAGTTGTTCACGGTATCTTTCAATGTTTTTTTCAGTGGTAACGGCAGGATGTGTCCCTGTTTGTATGGCGTACTGCTCCGCCGGCAATCCAAAGGCATCGTAGCCCATAGGGTGCAGGACGTTGAACCCCTGCAGGCGTTTGTAACGGGTGTAAATATCGGAAGCAATGTACCCCAGTGGATGACCTACATGCAATCCGGCGCCGGAGGGGTAAGGAAACATGTCAAGCACATAAAATTTCGGTTTACTGTGATCGACGACACATTTAAAGGTGTTGTTTTTTGCCCAGAACCTCTGCCATTTCCGTTCTATCTCATTGTGTTTATATTCCATTTTTCGAAAAGCTTTCAGATTCACTGCCTTTTCAGCCTGTGAGCAATGATATCCCTGATTTTACTGATTTCAATCCTGTCCTGCGACATATTGTCACGCTCCCTTATGGTCACTGTTCCGTCCTGCAATGTCTGGTGGTCAACGGTAATGCAGTAGGGCGTTCCGATGGCATCCTGCCTTCTGTACCTTCTGCCGATGGAATCTTTATCTTCGTAAAAGCACATGAAATCAAACTTGAGTCCGTCGAATATCTCGAGGGCCTTTTCAGGAAGTCCGTCTTTTTTGACAAGCGGGAGGATGGCCGCCTTGAAAGGCGCGAGGAAAGGAGGTATCCGGAGGACCACCCTTTCGGAGCCGTCGTCCAGTTTTTCTTCATTCCAGGCGTAGGTGAGCACGGCTAAAAATGTGCGGTCGAGACCGATGGAGGTTTCCACCACATAAGGCACATAATTTTTTTCCTCTTCAGGGTCAAAATATTGTATTTTTTTCCCGGAAAGTTCCTGATGGGCGCTCAGGTCAAAATCCGTTCGTGAATGGATGCCCTCAAGTTCTTTGAAACCCATCGGGAAGTTAAATTCGATGTCGAAGGCGGCATTGGCATAATGAGCCAGCTTGTCATGTTCGTGAAAGCGGTATTCCGATGCAGGGATCCCCATGTTGAGGTGCCACTTCATTCTTTCGTTTTTCCAGTATTCGAACCATGTGAGTTCTTCGCCGGGTTTGACAAAAAATTGCATTTCCATCTGCTCAAACTCTCTCATCCTGAAGATGAACTGCCTGGCGACAATCTCATTTCGAAAAGCTTTTCCCATCTGTGCAATCCCGAAAGGGATCTTCATCCTACCGGTTTTTTGCACGTTCAGGTAATTGACAAAAATCCCCTGTGCGGTTTCCGGCCGTAGGTATATCTGGCTGGCCTCTTCCGAGAGCGAACCTAATTGTGTGGAAAACATCAGGTTAAAGTGCCTTACATCGGTCCAGTTTTTACTTCCGGAAAGAGGGCAGACTATCCCCAACTCTTCAATCAGGTTTTTGATATCTGCAAGCCGGTTGTCTTCCAGGGCCGAATAGAGCTTTTCCTTTATGGATGCAACCTGTTTTTGATATTCACTTACTCTTGGATTGGTAGCCAGGAACATTTCCCCGTCGAAAGTATCCCCGAAGCGTTTGGCTGCTTTTTCGGTTTCTTTTTCAATTTTACCCTCAATTTTGGCGATGTGGTCTTCTACCAGCACATCGGCCCTGTACCTCTTTTTACTGTCCTTATTATCGATCATGGGGTCGCTGAAGGCGTCCACATGCCCGGAGGCTTTCCAGACCTTGGGGTGCATGAAAATAGCGGCATCCAGGCCTACGATATTGTCGTGGTATTGCACCATCGACTTCCACCAGTAGTCTTTGATGTTGTTTTTCAGTTCCACACCATTATGCCCGTAATCATAAACGGCGCTCAATCCGTCGTAAATTTCACTGGATTGAAAAATAAACCCATACTCCTTGGCATGGGCTATAATTTTTTTAAAGAGATCTTCATTATTTGCCATGCTGCAAAAATAATTCAAAAAAGAAACGGAGGGTAATCCTGATAGTGATTTTATAGATCAGGGCAGGCTGTTAATGAATTCCTGGTATCTTTCCGCAAACAATTCACCTTCTTTGCCACCCAGGCCCTGCCATACTTCATTGATTTTATCATATCTGTTATCAGGATGAGGATGAGTGCTCAGGAATTCGGGAGGCTGAGGGCTGCTGTCGAGTTTAAGGAAGAATCCTCCGACTCCCCTGGCATCATATTCGGTTTGGTAAAGATATTTCACACTGTATTCATCGGCCTCATACTCTGCATTCCTGCTGAAAGCAAGGCTGGCGACACCGGCGGCAAGGCCCGCCACGATCTCGGTGATCTGGGCCGGATTGTTTCCCAACACAATCGAGAACAGCAGCTGAAGGCCGTAGGCTTTGGTAAGCTGGTCAGTTGAATGGCGGCGGTCGGCATGCGCCATTTCGTGTCCCAACACTCCTGCGCATTGGGCTTCATTGTCAAGAAACCTGATCAGGCCTGTGTAGAAATAAATGAACCCTCCGGGTGCGCAAAATGCGTTCAGGACGGAATCATTATGAATGATTTTAACCTCCCAGTCAAACTTATCCTCGTAGGTCAGGAGGTTTGTCGCAAGAATAGCATCCCTCATCCTGTAAATATGATCATAGGCGTTTTTATACTGGGTTGAATCCAGCACGGGGTAATCTCCCGGATGGGCCTCAATTTCCTGTTTGAGCTGAATTCCAAGTGCAATGTCATCATTGACAGAAAAAATGTTGAAAGTATTGTCGTTATCGTCTTTATCTTTGGAGCATCCTGCCATAAAAAGCATTGCAGCCAGCATCAGTACGGAAGAGAATCCTGTGAAAATGAGCTTATTCATTGTGATAAATTTTGACAAATATACAAAAATTATGCCTACAAAATCGGATAATTTATCCGTAAAAGAATAGAAATAATAAACGGGCAGGTTCAGCTGACAACCAATACAGGAAATCTATTGTCTGTATGAAAAGGTGTTTATTTTTACTTTACACTAATTGTCACTGCTCATCGTTATTTATGGACTGATAATGAAACCGGGCATGTTTGATGAGACTTTTGTATAATCCGTCGGGCTAATACAGTGGCACATGCAGAAAGTTTTTAACAATTTGGTATAATAAATGTTTAGGGAAGTGAACCGTTTACCATACGCATAGTTAAATTTATGTGAGCATGGAAGGTTTTTTGGGCCGTTAAAAAAATATTGTTAATTTAGCCCGCTTTTTAAAAGAGAATAATGATCCGAACATCAGTTTTCTGTAGCCTGCTGGTAGCAACCATGTTGTCTGTGTCTTTATATGCACAACAGGAAGCCCAATGGGCTCACAACATGTTTAACGGTTTGGCCACCAATCCGGGTTATGCAGGAAGCATAAACGGTATATGTGCCACCGGTCTTGCCCGGCAGCAATGGGCAGGGTTTAAGGAAAACGGTGAAAATGTTGCGCCGGAAACATATCAGGTTTCTATTCATTCTCCGCTTAACATACTTCATGGTGGAATCGGGGCTACCATTTATCAGGATAAACTGGCATATAACAAGGAAATAGGGGTTAAATTGGCTTATGCCTACAGGAGAGACGTCGGCATGGGAAATTTAGGCATCGGACTTCAGGCCGGCTTCATCAATGGATACATTGACTATTCAAAATTCAATCCGCGTCAATCCGGAGATCAGCTCATCGAGGGTAAGGCTGAAGAGAGTGATATGCTGCTTGATTTCGGGCTTGGCATACACTATTTTGTTCCTGAAAAGTATTCATTGGGTTTATCCGCAACACGGCTGTCAGAGTCGGAATCACCGGGTGATATCCTGGGGTACAAAACCAAAAGGCATTACTACCTTTCAGGGGAATATTATTTTGAACTGCCCAATCCCATGTTCGAAATCAATCCTTCGGCCCTGGTTAAATCCGATGGCGTGAAAACAGAATTTTCCGTGGCAGCGCTGATCAAATACAATAATAAATTCTGGGGCGGCGTTGGTTACAACATGATTCGGGTGTATGATCCGATTTCGGTAATGATCGGTTTTAAAATGAAAGATCTGCGCTTTGGTTATAGTTATGGTATCCCCACCTCGGTTATTGGAAGCGGGGGAAGTCATGAGATCATGGTGGGTTATTGCTTCAGAATAGAATTTGACAGGGGCAGAAGAAGTTATAAAAACACACGTTTTCTATAATAAAAAATGTAACTATTTTTGATTTGGAGTGTAAAAAATGATATTTCTGTAAAATAATGAAATAAATCACCTTAAGATGAAAAATATTCTTTGGTATTTTTTAATAATTCTGGTTTTGGGGGCGTGCAGCAATGCAGGCAACGGGGAGCTTGTCGGCGTGGAGAACCGGCGTCCCTACTACCAGCCCATGCCTTACGGAATGGCATATGTGCCTCTTGGAAGTTATACCATGGGGGTAGCCAACCAGGATGTTCCATATGCCCTTGTTCATCAGCCCAAGACGGTGACCATTACCCCATTCTTCATGGACGAAACAGAGATTACCAACAACGAATACAGACAGTTTGTATACTGGGTTAGAGATTCCATAGCCCGCTACCTGCTGGGAGAAATCATGCCGGAAGATTTCCTGATAGAAGAGAACCGCAGGACCGGTGAAATATATGACCCTCCTTACCTCAACTGGAACAAAAGGATAGACTGGCTGGGAGAAGAAGAAAGAGAAGTGCTGGAGGAACTGTTCCTTCCGGAACATGAAAGATATTTCAGAAGGAGAGAACTTGACACCAGGAAACTGAATTACGAATACTATTGGGTTGACCTGAAGCAGGCTTCCAGAAAAGATTTTACACAGAACGGAAATCCTGAGGCCGGAGCGCTTGCCAACAGGCCGCTCGGTTTGCAGGACAGATCTGTTTATGTAAGAAAAGAAATCATCAATGTTTACCCTGACACACTCTGCTGGTTGTTCGATTTTACTTATTCTTACAATGAACCCATGACCCAGAAATATTTCTGGCATCCTGCCTATGACCACTACCCCGTTGTGGGTGTGAATTGGGAGCAGGCAAAGGCTTTCTGTGTCTGGAGAACACAATTGAAAAACACCTACGTGGCTTCCAAAAAGGGGGAACCACAGATCGCTGATTACCGTCTTCCGACAGAGTCGGAGTGGGAATGGGCCTCAAGGGGCGGCCATGACCTGAATCCTTATCCATGGGGCGGGCCTTACACCCGGAATGACAAAGGTTGTTTCCTGGGCAATTACAAGCCTCTCAAAGGCAATTATTCCGATGACGGAGGCGCTACTCCTATCATTGTGGCGCATTATCCTCCGAACGACTGGGGCTTATACGATATGGCCGGCAACGTGGCCGAGTGGACGGCAGATGCATTTGACGAGTCGTCTTATAATTTTACATGGGACCTCAATCCTTATTATGAGTACAATGCTGACGACAACGAATCGCCCGTGATGAAAAGAAAAGTGGTCAGGGGCGGCTCCTGGAAAGATGTTGGATATTATATGCAAACAGCATCAAGATCCTATGAATACCAGGACACTGCCAAATCCTATATCGGATTCAGATGTGTACAGCCTTACCTGGGAAGGCAAAAGGATGACAATCCGGCCAAGGCTTCCCATATTTATCAGAAATGATTTTGTTAATTGTGAAATAAATATTTGTAAACCAATATTTTTATAATCAGGTATGGGATTAAACAATATTGTTAAGAGCAGGGGATTCAGGAACTTCATGGCCAAACTCTATGGCTGGGGCGCATCTGTGGTTATTCTGGGCGCTTTGTTTAAAATCAATCACTACCAGGGAGCAGATATCATGCTTATCATTGGACTGGGAACAGAATCTGTAATCTTTTTCTTTTCGGCATTCGAGCCACCCCATGTGGAGCCGGACTGGAGCCTTGTGTATCCTGAATTAGCCGGAATGTATCATGGCATTGCGTCTGAAACGGAAATGAACGGTTCTACAGGGGAGCTTTCGGGCGACCTTGATAAAATGCTTGCGGAGGCCAAAATCGGGCCGGAGTTAATCGAAAGCCTGGGGCAGGGGCTCAGAAACCTCAGTGAAAACACTTCCAGGCTGAGCGATATCACCAATGCCACGGTGGCTACTTCACAATATGCCGAGAATGTAAAAACAGCATCTGAATCGGTGGGTAAGCTGAATGAATCCTATAAGAGGACTACCGAAATTCTCGACAAAGATGCAGGTGTTTCACAGGAATATGTTTCTTCGGTCAGGAATGCTTCAGCTTCTGCCAGCAACCTTTCTTCGGTATATAATCAGGTCACTGAATCCATTAAAAAGGATCTTTCTGCTTCCGGTGTTTTCGCTGACAGCCTGAAGGAGGCTACAGCATCGGTTAAAGATCTTTCCGACAAGTATTCCCAATCGGCCCGGATCATTTCAAAATCTGCCGATGCACTCGATTTCTCATCCCTGAAGGAGTCTGATTATATCAAACAATTAGAGAGGATTAGCCGGAATCTTACCTCGCTTAATTCGGTATATGAGATGCAGCTTCAGAACTCAAAGGATCAGGCCGATACTGCCGGTAAAGTTAAGGCAGGCCTTGATAAGTTCCTGGGAACAATCAGCGGCTCCATCGAAAATACCGGGCAATACCAGGAAAAAATCCAGGCCTTAAACCAGGTTTTTGAACGGCAACTTAAAGGAACCGAAGCACAGGTTGACACTACAGGAAAACTTCAGTCTTCTTTGGATAACTTCCTTACAAAACTCAACGATTCGGCCGATAAAACACTCAAATACAATGAGGAATTAGACAACCTTGCGAAAAAAGTGTCGGCCCTGAATACGGTTTATGGCAATATGCTTTCGGCATTGAATGTTAAATCAGAGAAATAATTTAATAAGAACATCACATGGCAGGATATAAGGAAACACCGCGGCAAAAGATGATCGCCATGATGTACCTGGTGCTTACGGCGCTGCTTGCCCTCAATGTTTCCAGGGAGATGTTGCATGCATTTCTTATAGTAAACGAGAGCATGGAATCCACAAACGAGAAATTTGCAGGCAAAATTGAAGCAACCTATGCTGAATTTGAACAGCAGAACCTGATTAACCAGGCAAAAGTTGAGCCTTATTGGATTAAAGCCCAGAAGGTAAGGCAATATACCGATGAATTTGTTGAATATATTGACAGCACAAGAGTTACCCTGATGGCGATTACCGAAGGACTGACGATGGAAGAAGCCAAAATTACCCCGCTTTCCCAAATTAAGAAAAAGGATGATTTTAACAGGCCTACCCACTTCTTTATCGGAGCATCGGAGAAAAGGGGAGAAGCTTTTACAATAAAGGACAAAATCAACGAATACAGGCAAAACCTTATCAATATTGTGGATGAAAACGACCGGGCAAATTTTGATTCCAAGCTGGGCCTCAAAACCGACGGCGAGTACAGAAATGCCGATGGAGTGCTGGAACCCTGGGAAAGGCACCATTTTTATCATACGATCCTTGCGGCTGACGTCACCATCCTGAATAAATTCATTGCCGAAGCCTATAATGCCGAGCTGGATGTTGTGAATTACCTGTATTCATCAATAACAGCCCAGGATTTTAAATTCGATGAGGTGAAAGCCAAAGTGATCCCAAACAGCAATTATATTTTCCAGGGCGATGACTACGAAGCTGAAATACTTGTTGCAGCTTATGATACAAAGCAAAATCCTGAGGTGTTCATCCTTGAGGGAGCAGACACACTGACAGCTTCAAATATCAGCCTGGCAAAAAAAATAGATGGCTCCAGGGTGATTCTCCCTGCCACATCTGAAGGCACCCGGAAATATGCCGGTGTGGTAAAAATGAAAACCCCCTGGGGAGACACAAAAGACTATCACTTCAAGCACAGTTTCCTGGTGGCAAAACCCACAGCTACGGTATCGGCTACCAAAATGAACGTGTTTTACAGAGGGGTTGACAATCCCATTGCCATCTCTGCTTCCGGAAAATCGGATGCCCAGCTTGAACCTTCCATTACTGCCGGGCGGTTAGTGAAGCTGGATCAGGGTTGGGTCGTCAGGGATCTTCCGGGCGATGCCATCGAAACAACAATAAAAGTGTATGCCGATGACAACGGAGGCAAAAAATTTATGGGAGAGCACATTTTCAGGATCAAAAGACTTCCCGACCCCATTGCCAAAGTTCTTGGCACGGTTGAAGAAAAAATCACAAAAAGTAAAATGCTTGCCAACCCATTCCTCGTTTGCCAGATGCCGGAATGGGTAGAATTCCAGTATGAATTTAAGGTATTGTCTTTTACGATGACCATTCCTCAGGGCCAGGGATATGTTATTACTGAAAAAACAGAGAGTCAAATGTTTACACAAAGGATGAAAGATCAGATCCAGAACCTGAAAAAAAACGATATTCTTGTAATCTCAGATATCAGGGTTATGGGCCCTGAAGGATCACGAAAAATAGAATCCATAAATGTTACGATCGATTAAGATATCAGGAGGTAATATGAAAAATATAGTGAGTTTTTTACTGATCATGGCTTTCCTGGCCTCCCTGGGCGCCGGACTGCATGCCCAGATACTCGACAGCCCTCGCGACGGCGTGTATGACAAAATGCATACCCCTGAACGTAAACCCATACCCTATACCCCGGTGAGGGAATCTGATGTGGTGTGGCAAAAGCGCATCTGGCGCATCATAGATCTGCGGCAAAAAGTCAATCACCCCTTCTATTACCCTGAAACACCCCAGAAAGACTGGAGGAATTTCATGACCGTGGTGATGGAAGCCATTCGTGAAGGAACAATTACCGCTTACGATCCCACCAGCGACGATCAGTTCCTTGTGCCAATGACCTACCAGGAGATAGAGGCAAAATTCACACGAATGGATACCGTTCCCATTTATGACCCGAACAATCCGCAGCGTATTCTGAGAACTGAAATTGTAAAAGAGGAATTCAATTCCAGCGATGTGGAAAGAATAAAGATCAAGGAAGACTGGTTTTTTGACAAACAAAGGTCAGTGATGGATGTCAGGATCATCGGAATCTGCCCGGTTATCAATAAATATGATGCTTTGGGAAACCGTTATGCTTTTGAAAATATGTTCTGGATATATTTCCCTGAAGCCAGGCCGGTGTTTGCCAAAACCGAGATATTCAACCGTCAGAACGGAGCTGAACGCAGGACTTATGACGACATCTTCTGGAAAAGGATGTTTGGCAGCTATATCTACAAAGAAGAAAATGTATACGACAGGGATATCGCCGAATATGCCCAGGGAATGGATGCATTGCTGGAGGCAGAAAGGGTAAAGGAAGACCTGTTTATTTTTGAACATGAATTGTGGGAATTCTGATTTCAATATGTTCATCATACAAAGCCCTTCACATGTTGAAGGGCTTTTTTTTATCTTTGCCGGGTACCTCATACCCGATGCAATGCCTGAAAAAGACAAATTGGATACACCTGTCGAATACCTTAAAGGAGTGGGTCCCGCAAGGGCCGCCGTGCTCAGGTCGGAGCTGAACATTTTTACCTTCGGGCACCTGTTGTTCTACTTCCCTTTCCGGTATATCGACCGCACAAAGTTCGCCAGTGTTTCACAAATCAATAATGACTCGATGTGGGTGCAGCTTCGGGGCAGAATCTCTGATTTCCGCATCATCGGTGCCGGAAGAGGGAAAAGGGCAACGGCTGTTTTTTCTGATTCCACCGGTCACATAGAACTGATCTGGTTTCAGGGGATAAAGTGGCTCCTCAATAAATTCAAGTCCGGCCAGGAGTATATCCTCTTCGGGAAACCTTCCTATTTTAATGGAAACTATAATATCCCCCATCCTGAAGTTACCTTGCCGGAGGATAACCTGTTGATCCAGGGAGGCCGTTTACAGGCCTTCTATAATTCCACCGAAAAGCTGAAATCAAAAGGCCTCGATTCTAAGAGCATCGGTAAACTTTTCATCCCTTTACTGTCTGCGGTAAAAGATGACCTGCAGGAAAACCTGCCTGATGATATACTCAACAAATTTAAACTCATGCCACGGACTGAGGCTCTCTATAATATCCACTTGCCTGTAAACCAGGATTTACTGAACAGGGCAACGGCAAGGCTTAAATTTGAAGAGTTGTTCCTGATCCAATTGCGCCTCTTGTTTAATAAAGGCCTTAGAAAGGAAAAATTCAGGGGCTTCGTCTTTTCACGGGTGGGTGATTACCTGAACAATTTCTACCACAGAAAACTTCCGTTTGAACTAACGGGGGCTCAGAAGAGAGTGATCCGTGAAATCAGGACCGATTTGGGTTCCGGCAAACAAATGAACCGGTTGCTTCAGGGCGATGTAGGCAGTGGGAAAACACTGGTGGCGCTTATGACTATGCTGATAGCCCTGGATAACGGATATCAGGCCTGTCTGATGGCCCCAACGGAAATACTTGCCAATCAGCACTTTGCAACGATAAAGAAACTGTTGGATGGCCTCAGTGTGGAAGTTGCATTACTCACCGGTTCTGTTACAGGATCAGCCCGTAAACCTTTGCTTGATCATTTGGCCGGCGGTATTGTTCATATCCTGGTGGGCACACATGCCCTTATTGAAGATAAAGTTCAGTTCAAAAACCTTGGCCTGGTGATCATTGATGAACAGCATCGCTTTGGCGTAGCCCAGAGGGCAGGGCTCTGGAAAAAAAATGTTACTCCTCCCCATGTCCTTGTAATGACAGCCACGCCCATTCCAAGGACCCTGTCCATGACCCTTTACGGCGACCTCGACCTTTCCGTGATCGATGAAATGCCTCCGGGAAGAAAGCCGGTTAAAACAGTTCATTTTTACGATAAAGACAGGCTGAAAGTGTTCGGGTTCATCCGCAGGCAGATTAAAGAAGGCAGACAGGTGTACATCGTTTACCCGATTATTAATGAATCAGAAAAACTTGATCTGAAAGATCTCAACGACGGATTTGAAAGTATTTCCCGTGAATTTCCGCTCCCAGGGTATGCCGTCAGTATGGTACACGGCCAGATGAACACTGCCGTCAGGGATTTTGAAATGCAAAGGTTCGTGAGGGGAGAAACGAACATCATGGTGTCAACCACCGTTATTGAAGTGGGGGTGGATATTCCCAATGCATCGGTGATGGTGATCGAAAACGCAGAGAGGTTTGGACTCAGCCAGTTACATCAACTCAGGGGCCGTGTGGGAAGAGGCAGCAGCCAGTCGTTCTGCATCCTTATGACCAAAGAACAACTGACACAGGAGGGAAGAAAGAGGATACAGACCATGGTCAGGACGACCGACGGATTTGAGATCGCCGAAGCCGATCTGCATATCCGTGGCCCGGGGGAAATTCATGGACTTAGACAAAGCGGGATGGTTAACTTAGTAATTGCGGATCTGGTGAAAGACGAAAAATTGCTGAAGCTGGCAAGGCAGGAGGCCGAAGCGCTACTTAGTGAGGATGCCGGATTAAAAAGCGAAAAAAATCAAAGTCTTGCGCAGTATTTTTTTAAAACCATCGACCTGAAGTCGGGCTGGGGCCTCATCAGTTGAGCATTTTGGCACTGCACTGTAATAATTTGCCGAATAATCTTACTTTTGTGGCAAATGAACGGATTTTGCAATGAAAATATCTTATAATTGGATAAAGGATTACATTAATATTGATCTGAACCCTGATGATCTGGGGAGATTGCTTACCAATTGCGGCCTCGAAGTGGAAGGGATGCAGAAATGGCAATCCCTTTACAATGCCCTGGAAAATATTGTAATCGCTGAAGTGCTTACTTGCGTGAATATGCCGGATTCCGACCATCTCAGCATCACCACTGTAAATGCGGGCGATGGCCAGGTTTACCCGGTGGTTTGCGGAGCTCCCAATGTGGCAGCCGGACAAAAAGTGATTTTTGCCAAACCCGGCGCACGTCTAAAATTCGGAGATAATGAGATCGGGATAAAAAAAACGAAAATCAGGGGACATGAATCCCATGGGATGATATGCGCTGAAGATGAAATTGGCGTCGGGAGCTCACATGAAGGGATTATGGTTCTTGATCCGGCAATGACCCCAGGCTTACCGGCCAGGGATTATTTTCATTATGAAGAGGATATTGTTTTTGAGATAGGTCTTACGCCAAACCGTACAGATGCCATGTCGCATATCGGTGTGGCAAGGGATATTATGGCGGCCCTGAAAAATTCTCCTGACTTTGAAAACCTGAATTTCGAGGGCAATCTGAACTTGCCTGCTTTGGATCATTTCTCGATTGACAATCATCAGCTCGAAATCCCTGTGACAGTGGAAGATCCGCAAGCCTGCCCCCGTTATGCAGGCATAACCCTCACAGGGATTACTGTTAAAGAATCCCCCCAATGGCTGAAAAACCGTCTCCTGGCTATAGGTCTGAGACCCATAAACAATATTGTTGACATCACCAACTTTGTGCTGCATGAAACGGGCCAGCCCCTGCATGCATTTGATGCCAACGAAATCACCGGCAGCAAAATCATTGTTAAAAAACTGCCCGAAAAAACCAAATTCACTACCCTGGATGAAGTGGAAAGGGAACTTTCATCTGATGACCTTATGATCTGTAATGCTGTCACAGGGATGTGCATAGGAGGGGTGTTCGGAGGATCCGGATCAGGAGTTTCCGGAAAAACAACGGCCATTTTCCTTGAAAGCGCCTGTTTTGACCCGGTATCCATCAGGAAGACTTCCAGGTTTCACGACCTGCAAACCGATGCGTCCTTCCGCTTCGAAAGAGGCGTTGACCCTGACATGACAATTTTTGCCCTCAAAAGAGCAGCTCTTTTCATTAAAGAGATCGCAGGGGGAATAATATCCTCAGAAATTCAGGATATTGACTCAGGCAGGTTTAAAAGAGCAAGGATCAATATAAATTATTTGAAGGCAACCCGGCTTATGGGCAGGGACATTGGCAGGAACAGGATGAAGAGTATTTTAAGTTCACTTGGGTTTTCCATCCTTGTCGAAACGGAAAACGAACTGTCGGTTGAAGTACCGCTTAACCGCGTGGATGT
>JAFGME010000011.1 GCA_016927695.1 Bacteroidales bacterium | reverse complement strand
CTGTCTTTTCGTTTTTCGGCAAGGTATTCAAAGTACCTTAAAAAGCTGCCTTTCATTTTCCCCTGATCCTGAAAACCGTAAATGCCGTTTTGAATTTCCAGATGTCGCTTTGATCGTATTGATTCTGCAAGTGCAAGTGTTTTCCGGTTTTCATCTTTTTGCTCCTTTGTCAGTTTCCCCTTTTTCGGATCAGGGATGAGGTAAAGCTGTAAATATTCATACTGGCGTTTGCCCTGATGGTAGTAATCAAGGTATAAACTTACCTTGTCGCCTTTCTGCCGTTGACGTAGTGTTACATTCATACCGTATTATATAAAGAGTTTATCAATTTCCTTTCGCCTGACAATGATTCTGCGACCGAGCTTACCAACCTTCAAAGCACCTTTGGCAATCATTCTTTGAATGGTTCTCCTGCTTGCACCCAATAGGGTAGCAGCTTCATCAACGCTAAGAAATTCTTTTTGCTGAATGGCAGTGTCAAATTTTTGTTGTTCCGGTTCAGTTTGCTGAGGTTGTAAAACGGATTGAATTTTTTCTTCCCGTTTCATTTTCTTGTAATGCCTACTGTTGCAGGTGTGATTACAATAGCGGGTGTAAAGCGTTTTGGCTTCAAATTCTTTTCCGCAGAACTCGCAAATTTTCTTAAAAGTAAAGTTGCTGCTCATAATGTCCTTTTACGTCTTTAATTGCCTGTAAGCGACTAAATGTGTCTTAATGTGACATCATTTCGCCTGTTTGTTGCCCGGCAACTATATTATTTTTCTTGGGCAACAATCTGGCAACAAAGATAGGTATAAAAAAGGAAAACGGGCAACAAATAAAAGAAAATATTTTACTTAAATGCTAACAAAAACAAGCTGTTGGAAAATATGAGAAAGTGAATTACTTTCCGATACAGAACCTGGAAAAAATATTTCCCAATATTTCGTGGGTGGTGATCTCGCCTGTGATTTCGCCTAAATAGTGCAGGGCGCCGCGAAGGTCGGCGGCTACAAGGTCGGCGGGAAGGCCTTCACGGATGCCCTGGTTGGCTTTTTCAAGCGACTCAAGGGCCCGGGTGAGGGCTTCATGATGCCTGATGTTGGTTACTATCGCCATGTCGGTGACGGCATCGGCTTTTACCAGTCCGCTCAGCTTTTCAAGGATCAGGCTGATGTTTTCCTTCCGCTTGGCCGATACAAAGATGCATTCCATCTCCACCAGCTCGCCGAAGTGCCTCGGCGCTTCAACCAGCAGGTCGGTCTTGTTGGCTACAGGAATGAAAATCCTGTCTTTGCCTGCCTCTTCGGGAAGGCTTCCCAGATACTCCCTGAACTCTGCCAGGGATGCCTTCACCTCCCCGCTGTCCGATGCGGTTACATCAAAGACGTATAGAATAACACTGGCTTGCCTGATCTTCTCATAGGTTCTTTCAATCCCCAGGTTTTCCACCTTGTCGGTGGCCGTCCTGAGCCCGGCGGTGTCGATGAAGCGGAAGGCCACTCCATCGATCACGAGGATATCTTCAATGGTGTCGCGCGTGGTGCCAGGTATCTCTGAAACGATTGCCCTGTCTTCGTTCAGCAGCGCATTCAGAAGGGTGGACTTGCCCACATTGGGTTTGCCTGTGATGGCCACAGGGACACCTTTTCTCAAAACATTGCCGAAAGCAAAGGATTTCACCAGCCCGTTCACTTCGGTAATGGTTTTGTCGAGCGTTTCCTGCAGCCTTTGCCTGCTTGCAAATTCCACATCCTCTTCACTGAAGTCTAACTCAAGCTCCAGCAGTGAGGCCAGGTCAACCAGCTCCTGCCGCAGGTGGTTTATCTTTTTTGAGAATTCGCCTCTCATCTGCCTGAGGGCCATATCGTGCGACACTCTTGAGCCGGCGGCAATCAGGTCGGCAACGGCTTCTGCCTGTGAGAGGTCGTACTTGCCGTTGAGGAATGCCCTGAGGGTGAACTCACCCGGTTTGGCCATCCGTGCGCCTTTATGGATGAGCAGTTCGGGTATTTTTTGCTGAATATAAGCTGAACCGTGACAGGAAAACTCCACAAGGTCTTCGCCGGTATATGAGTTGGGCGCTCTGAATACTCCTGCCACCACCTGGTCGATCACCTCCTTCCCGTCACGGATATAACCCAGGTGCAGGGTATAGCCGGGGACTCCGGATATTTCCGTTTCCGGATTGGAAGGGGTAAATACCTGCCGGCAGATATCCAGCGCTGATTCGCCTGAAAGCCTTATCACTGCTATGGCTCCGGAGCCAGTGGCGGTGGACAGGGCGCAGATCGTGTCTTTGTTCTGTGGGTTGAATGTGCCTGTTCCCATAGCGATTTTCAGTTTTTTAATACATGGTTTACGAACGTCCGTTCAAAAGGTTGTATATTTGCCCCATTCCGTATCACTAAATTTTATTTAATGAGCATTTTAGTCGACAGAAATTCAAAGGTACTTGTTCAGGGATTCACGGGCAGGGAAGGCACTTTTCATACCGGGCAGATGATTGAATACGGCACCCGTATTATCGGAGGTGTCACTCCCGGAAAAGGCGGACAGTTGCATCTTGGAAAGCCGGTATTCAACACGGTTTCGGATGCGGTGAAAGAGACAGGGGCAAATGTTTCGGTGATTTTTGTCCCCCCTCTTTTTGCTGCCGATGCTGTGCTGGAGGCTGCCGATGCCGGCATTGATGTGATCATCTGCATCACCGAGGGGATACCGATACAGGATATGGTCAATGTGAGGGAATTTCTGAAAACGAAGGATTGCAGGCTTGTAGGCCCGAACTGTCCCGGGGTGATCACTCCCGGCCAGGCCAAAGTGGGGATTATGCCGGGATTTATTCACACTCCCGGTCCGGTGGGCATAGTGTCAAGGAGCGGAACCCTTACTTATGAAGCGGTAGAGCAGCTCACACGGGAGGGGTTGGGACAAACCACAGCATTAGGCATCGGCGGGGATCCGGTCATCGGCACCTCCGCCCTGGATGCCGTAAAACTTTTTATGGCAGATCCCGAAACCGAGGCCATAGTGATGATAGGTGAGATCGGCGGCAACATGGAAGCAGAGGCAGCTTACTGGATCAGGGATTACGGTACCAAACCCGTGGTCAGTTTCATTTCAGGGGCCACAGCCCCGAAAGGAAGGCGTATGGGCCATGCCGGCGCCATCATCGGAGGGAAAAACGACACCGCCCAGGCCAAAAAGGAAATCCTTCACGAATGTGGCATCACCGTTGCCGATTCACCTGCCGAGATTGGCTCCACCATGCTGAAGGTTCTGAAAGGCTGAGTTTTCGGGAAATATCAGGTTCAAAATGCCATAATCCAAACATCGGTATACTCGGTTTTCAACCGGTTTTTAGCCTGCTGGGCCTCTTCCTTTGTGGAAAAGTCAACGGCGGAAATCCTGAATTTCCCTTCATTTTCAATGATCTTAGCCTGGGGATATCCCTTCCCGGCCAATATACGGGTTTCTTCCCTGGCCTCCTTAATATCTGCCAGGCTGGCAACCACAAGGTAGAAACGTCCGGTTTTTTT
>JAFGME010000070.1 GCA_016927695.1 Bacteroidales bacterium | reverse complement strand
TTTTCTCTCGATTCTTACATGAAAAACTTATCAAACCTTCTAACCATAAACTGTTCATAAGTATTTTATCTTGCAAAGGTCTCGTAATGCTATTGCTCCTGTAGAAAATCACATTCAACCGCTAATTAACGCGAAGTCCACTTGGGAATGTAAAGGAAAATACAATACTGGGCTGTGATCTTCAGGCAACTTTGGCCTCTTCCAGGATATCGTCTTCAACCCGCAGGTTGTCGATAATGAAGGTTTGACGCTCAGGAGTATTTTTGCCCATGTAAAACGACATGATCTCCTTGATGGATGACTCGCGATGCAACAACACAGGATCCAACCGGATGGAGCCACCGATGAAATGTTTGAACTCATCCGGCGAAATT
Organism: Bacteroidales bacterium; assembly: GCA_016927695.1. Lineage (GTDB taxonomy): Bacteria > Bacteroidota > Bacteroidia > Bacteroidales > JAFGHD01 > JAFGHD01. The sequence continues at coordinate 4,929 of JAFGME010000070.1, read as the reverse complement.
TCACCCAGCCCTTTAAATCGGGTAATTTCCGGCTTCACACCAAATTGCTTCATGGCTTCTGCTCTTTCCTCCTCCGAATAAGTATAAACAGTCTTTTTTTTATCCCGAATCCGGAACAATGGGGTTTGTAAAATGTATAAATGGCCACCTTTAACCAGGTCAGGATAGAATTGAAGGAAGAAGGTCATAAGCAGCAAGCGAATATGCATGCCGTCAACATCGGCATCGGTAGCTATTACGATGTTGTTGTACCTCAGGTTTTCCATACCGTCATCTACATTCAGGGCGGCTTGCAGCAGGTTGAACTCTTCGTTTTGATAAACGATCTTTTTACTCAACCCAAAACAGTTAAGCGGTTTTCCTTTCAGACTGAAAACTGCCTGCGTATTCACATCCCGTGATTTGGTAATGGAACCGCTTGCCGAATCTCCCTCGGTAATAAAAATCGATGATTCAAGGCGGCGCTCGTGGTTGGTATTGTAATGAATCTTACAATCCCTCAGCTTACGGTTGTGCAGGCTTGCTTTTTTCACACTTTCACGCGCCAGCTTCTTGATACCGTCCAGTTCTTTGCGTTCTTTTTGCGACTGGAGTATCTTCTGATAAAGGGCATCGGCTGTTTCGGGGTTTTTGTGCAGGTAATTATCGAGATTGCGCTTGATAATATCGTTAACATAATTGCGGATGGTCATTCCGCCCGGTTCAATATATTGCGAACCCAGTTTTGTCTTGGTTTGTGATTCAAAAACCGGTTCCTGTATTTTGATGCTGATTGCTGCCAGGATTGACTGCCGTACATCACTTGTGTCGAAATCCTTATTATAAAATTCACGAATGGTTTTAACTATGGCTTCCCTGAAAGCCGCCTGATGTGTGCCCCCTTGTGTGGTATGCTGGCCGTTCACAAAGGAATAATACTCTTCGCCGTATTGTTTATTACTATGGGTAAAGGCAAATTCCAGGTCATCCTCCTGAATATGAACGATCGGGTATAAAGTAGGCCCATTTCCATTGATATTCCGTTCCAGCAATTCTTTCAACCCATCTTTTGCATAAAACCGTTCGCCATTGAATTTGATCGTCAGGCCATTATTGAGAAAAACATAGTTCCACAATAATTTGTCAACATACTCAGTAATATAATGGTAATTCCCAAATAGTTCCTTGTCGGGTACAAATGTAACAATGGTACCGTTTTTCTCTTCTGTTGGAATTTCATCAGTTTCAGAAACCAAAACGCCATTGGAATATTCAACGATTTTTGTTTTACCATCTCTTACCGATTGCGTAATAAATTTCGAGGACAAGGCATTGACGGCTTTGGAACCGACACCATTCAAACCGACAGCCTTCTTGAACACCTTGGAGTCGTATTTTGCACCGGTATTGATCTTGGAAACGCAATCCTTCACTTTACCGAGTGGTATGCCCCGCCCGTAATCGCGGATCGTTACCTGCTGCTCCTGTATCGTAACGTCAATCACTTTTCCGTTTCCCATCACATACTCATCAATCGAATTATCGATAATCTCCTTGATCAGAACGTAAATACCGTCATCCTGTGATGCGCCGTCACCCAGCTTGCCAATATACATTCCCGGGCGCATGCGGATATGTTCTCTCCACTCCAGCGAGCGTATGTTATCTTCGGTATAATTTTCAGACATGTCTCCCGATTTTTGGCAAAAATAATTAAAGAAACCTTTGTAAATAAAGGGTTTCAGCAAAAGTTATCAAACAACCTGATGTTAATATCTTTTTAAAACGGGTTTGATTCTGACATATTTCAAATATCAAAATCAAATTTCAGGGATTACCTCATATCCACCACATCAACATCCGGGTAATCGGCGGGATTAAAGGTAAAGTCCGACTCCTTCACATCTACATTGGGTTCGAACTTATTGACGATATAAGAATAGGTACTGCCATTTTTATCAAAAATAGTGATCTCAAGTATCTGCTCTTTCCCCTTGTCGATGATCAGGCGAACCTTGTAATAGGATTTCCCCTCTGCTGGTGTCAGATCTATTATATTTACGGTAGTTCCGTATTGAAAGCTTTCGCGAATAAATTTGGATTTATAATCTTTGTTGTAGGAAGTAAGCAAATTAGCGGGAGTGATGGCTTCGTCAGTATCCTCAACTGAATTGATCTGTACCTCTCCGGCATCGGGGATGTATGTCCAGCTGGTCGCTCCGTTGCAGATCACCAACTGCCCTGCTATCTTCAACCTGTATTTGTCACCCATCACATACAGCTCGCCTTCATTGCTTTCATCTATACCTGCTTCCGCATTTTTCATGACATGGATAAACTCAGCCTTGAACGATTTATAAGCCTCTGTTTTCGTTATCACCCTGTCAATGATCTCATTCGATTTTTTATCTCCAATGTCCTCGTCATCCTGCGCAAACAGGCCTGTACCGAATATCATAAGGGTCATCACTGCGATTAATCTCTTCATAATTTTACGTTAGTTTATCTTCCAAATCTTTCAAATATTGTTCCAAAGCTATTTCGTTGGCTATTTTCACATCGCGTGCTTTGCTGCCTTCGAAAGGGCCCACAATACCGGCAGCTTCCAGTTGGTCGATAATGCGGCCGGCCCGGTTATAACCCAGTTTTAATTTACGTTGCAGCAGAGAGGTAGATCCTTGCTGTGTCTGCACGATGATCCTGGCTGCATCCTCAAACAATTCATCCCGGTCGTTGGGATCGAATTCCCCAATCCCTTCGCTCTCCTCATCCTGGAAATCGGGCAAATGGAATGCATCCGGGTAAGCGCGCTGGGAACCGATGAATTCGGTGATCTTTTCTATTTCGGGTGTATCGACGAACGCACATTGCAACCTGAGCAGGTCGCTACCGGTAGAAAGCAGCATATCTCCCCTGCCGATTAACTGATCGGCTCCACCCGAGTCGAGGATGGTACGGGAGTCGATCTTGGAAATAACCCGAAACGCCACCCTTGCCGGGAAGTTAGCCTTAATTGAACCCGTAATGATGTTCACCGATGGACGCTGGGTGGCAATGATCAGGTGGATTCCAACCGCCCTTGCTAATTGAGCAAGCCGAGTGATGGGGGTTTCAATTTCTTTTCCGGCCGTCATGATCAGGTCGGCGAACTCGTCAATAACCAGGATTATATATGGTAAGAACCGGTGGCCATGGAGCGGGCTCAGTTTTCGTGCCTTGAATTTGACATTGTATTCTTTGATATTCCTTACCTGAGCGTCCTTTAACAACTCATAACGGTTGTCCATTTCTATGCTCAGGGAATTCAATGTTCTGACCACCTTTCGGGTATCGGTTATGATCGCCTCCTCCGAATCGGGAAGTTTGGCCAGGAAGTGCCGTTCTATTTTCGAATACAGGTTCAATTCAACCTTTTTCGGATCGACCAGAACAAATTTTAATTCGGCTGGGTGTTTCTTGTATAAAAGCGATGTGATTACAGCATTCAGCCCAACTGACTTTCCCTGACCGGTAGCTCCTGCCATCAACAAGTGCGGCATTTTGGTCAGGTCGGCAATAAAGCTTTCATTGGCAATGGTCTTGCCTATTCCAAAAGGAAGTTCATATTTTGTATTCTGGAATTTCTCGGATGACAAAATGGATTTGATCGAAACGATTTCGGGGTTCTGGTTGGGAACTTCAATGCCTATGGTTCCCTTTCCGGGAATGGGGGCAATGATCCGTATACCCAGGGCAGATAGGCTCAGGGCTATGTCATCTTCCAGGTTTTTGATCTTTGAAATCCTTACTCCGGGTGCCGGTATGATCTCATAAAGGGTCACAGTCGGGCCGATGGTCGCTTTGATCTTACTGATTTGTATCTGGTAATTATTCAGCGTTTCGACAATTCGGTTTTTGTTTCGCTCCAGTTCTTCCTTTTGAACAGTGATCTCATCGCTTCCATACTCTTCCAAAAGGCTTAATGGGGGATATTTATAATGGGGTAAATCGAGTTGGGGATCATACGGTTCATCTACCGTATAATGTTCCTGTCCGTTACCGTTCTCTTCTTCCAAATTTTCATCGTGACCGGAATCGCCCTTGGCCGTTTCAACCGTAAGTTCCACCTTATCGTCAGCACTTTGTTTTTTAGCTCTTTCCACTTCCGGATCTATAATGATCATCGATTCTGGTCCGTCTTCGCTCTCCGAATCTCCAGTGAAGGGGGCCTCATCTTCAACCCCGTGAGCATCATCGGAGGAGGGATTATCTTCTTCTTTTACAGCATATTCCACTGTATTATAAAGATCTTCTTTCGGCTGATTGGAATTTCTTGAACCCGGTTTATCTTTTTTTTTGAAAGAGAACAAAGGAGCCAGAAACCCGAAAGAGAAATTATAGGCAATAATCAGGAAACTGAACAGCAGGAATAACAGCAATAAACCCGCCCCTATCCGTCCAAGGGCCTGAATGAGCCATTGTGCCGAATACAAACCGAATTTGCCTGCCAGAATAGCCAATCCATTGTTGGAGCCGAATAAAAATCCGAAAGTGGCTGAAAACCAAACCATGGCCAGGATGGATAAACGGGTGGTTCTCCACAGGGGCAAAACCGAAATCCGCAAAAACATACGGACTCCGTATATAAAGAATAAAAGTACAAACAAATACGATGAAATTCCGAATCCACCTTCGATGAACCATTTTGAGATAGCCCTGCCGGCTGTTCCGATCCAGTTACGGGCCTGGTCTCCGGGAGCCATGTAATCATCCGACTTCCACGTAAAAAAATAGGAGGTAAAAGCAACCAATAAAATGATGGAAAACAAAATAAAAAACAATCCCGATACCTTTCGGAACTTCTCACTCAGAAAAAATGCCCTGATGGAACGGAAAAAATGTCCTTGTCTTTTTTCCTTTTTCTTCGAACTACCGTTTTTACTGCTACGCTTCAAAAGAATACTTTTTATG
>JAFGME010000010.1 GCA_016927695.1 Bacteroidales bacterium | reverse complement strand
CGGCGAGAACTTCAACCTTGCTGCCGGACAGGAAATTAGTATTAAAGATCTCACCGAAATGGTGAATAAGGCTACGGGCAATACAAAGCCCATCGTTTTTAAACCCCGCCGTAAATGGGATACCAAACCCAGGCTGCTGGCCTGTATCGAAAAGGCAGAAAGGCTTGTCAATTACAAACCCATGGTCAGTTTCGAATATGGTTTGAAAACAAACATGGAATGGTTCAAAGACAACTGGGACACCATAGAAAAACTCGCTGATTTCACCCCGGGATTAAGCAGCGCACTGAGGGAAAAATAAATGTTGTCATTAAGTCGGGCTTATGACCCGGTTCATCACTGAATCCGTGTTATTATGAAAAATTGTGTTTTCCTGCATGCCAATCCTTTTCCCATCGGCGATGCCTTTACCAACAGGGTACTCACCTATTGCAAAGGCTTTGTCAAAGCAGGCATTCATGTAAAGGTAATCCTGATCTATCCCGGAGACCGGAAGGAAAAGGTGGTGAACCATGACCTGAAGGGGGTGTACAACGGCATAGAGTACGAATATGCCACAGGTACAACCATTAAGCCGGCACAAACCCTTTCGAAGGCCCGTATCATATTGTTTGCGCTGATCCGGTCTGTAAAAATCCTCTTCCGCGAAAACAGGAAAAACAAGATAGATGCCATCTTCCTGGGAAGCAGCACAACCATACATGTTGTTTTCTATTTTTTGATATCAAGGATGCTGAAAGCCAAACTGATCAGGGAAATGAATGAAAACCCTCTGATTTTCTATAAAAGAAATGTGCTTCTCAGGCCTTTCAACTTCCTGCACCTGCACCTGATTTATAAATTCTTTGACGGGCTGATCGTCATTTCAAATAATCTTCAGGAATTCTTCAGTAAAAAAGTCAGGCGGTCTGCGAAAATAATCCTGATCCCTGTTACGGTTGAACCCGACCGGTTTGAAAGCAAAGACAAGCCTCAGCTCATGTCAGAGGGGAAGTATATTGTATATGCCGGGGCGCTGTATGGCGATAAAGACGGGGTGCCTATCCTTATCAAAGCCTTTAAAATGATCAGAGACAAAGGAATTAAGGCACGGCTCCTGCTTTTGGGGGATATTTCGAACCTGAAAGAGTATTCAAAGCTTCAGCAACTTGTTGCCGTGAACAAGCTTGAGCAGGATATTGTTTTCCCGGGTTATGTTCTGAGGGACGATATTCCCAAATACCTTTGCAATGCATCTGTCCTGGTTCTTGCCAGGCCTGATTCGTTACAGGCATCTGCAGGATTTCCAAGCAAATTAGCTGAATATTTGTCGACCGGTAATCCCATTGTGGTGACAGATACGGGGGAAATTTCTAAATTCCTGACCCATGGGGTGAATGCATTCATAGCCAAGCCGGGCAGTGCAGAAGACTTTGCAGAAAAGCTTCTGTTTGTGTTTAACAATTATGAAGCGGCCAGGAAAGTCGGGTTAAAGGGAAGGGAAATCGCCACCACAACTTTCAGTTATCAATATCAGGGTAAAAGACTTGCCGAATTTGTGGATACCCTGTAAATCCTGTCATTATTTATGCCATTGCCTGTTAACACAGAATGGAATCATTAAACAGACTGAATCTGCTATACCTTGGAACGGGAGGGGAAGGCTTTCCCGTAGGCGGAGCTTACGTAAACAGGATCGTTGCCCTTTCAAAAAGCCTGATAAAAAACGGCAACAGGATCACCGTACTGGTTTTATACCCGGGCAAAAGTGTCCCCGCTGAATTTGAAGGTGAATTTGAAGGGATCAGTTATGTTTACGCCGTTAAAAAAGCCCAGCCGGGAACCAGGCTCTCAAAACTGTTGCTGGCTTTAAAAGGTTCTTACAAAGCAACCTCAATTGCACGGAAAATTCACAAAAAACAAAAAATCGACTGCATCATCTCAAGTACCAGCAATCCCTTGCAGGTTTTGTTCTTTTATCTGTTCACCAGAATTTACGGAATTAAGATGATCCGGGAAAAAAATGAATATCCCCTGGTTATCCTTTACAGGGAAAAATATCCGGCCCTTTACAGAAAGCTTTACCTGAAGTATTTCTACCGGCTGTTTGACGGGATGCTGGTGATCAACAATGCACTATATGACTTTTTCAAGGACCGGATCCGCAAAAATGCAAAAATTGAATTCCTCCCGATGGTCGTTGAACCGGAAAGGTTTGACCTTGATGTGGAAAGGGAAAAAATCGTCACCTACTGCGGTCATCTCTGGGGAAATAAAGACGGTGTGCCCATTTTGATCGAAGCTTTTGCCGCCGTGTCGGCAGATTTTCCTGACTACAGCCTGCAGATCATCGGAAAAACAACAGGCAACGACCGGGAATTTGAGGCGATCAAACAAAAAATCCGCGCTCTGGGTATTGAGGGAAGGGTGATATTCACAGGTTTCATTGAAAGGGAAAAAATCCCCGCCTACCTGTGCGCTTCATCCTGCCTGGCGCTTGCCCGGCCACCCAGCGTGCAGGCAGAGGGAGGGTTCCCGATCAAGTTAGGCGAGTATCTCGCCACGGGCAATCCTGTAGTCACCACTACTGTTGGGGAGATACCTCTCTTTCTGAAGGATGGCGAAAATGCCTTTTTGGCCCTGCCGGGTGATGTTACCTCTTTTACCGCTAAACTGCGTGAGGCCCTTGAAAATCCGGAGCGGGCAAAAGAGATTGGACTGAAAGGCAAAAGAGTGGCTCAAACCTCATTCAATTATGAGTTTCAGGCCGAAAGAATTGTAAACTTTATAAAGTCATTGTAATTTGGGGGCCTTCTTCCTATACCATGACAGCGCGGATGTGAATCCTGAAAAAGTAAGGCAGACGTTTGGCCGTATGGGTTTTGCAAACACAGAGGAGTTCAGGTTGGGGGCTTACGTGCTGATAAGCTGCAGAAAACAACTCATCATGGCCCAAAATCACCTTACCGCCGGCGAGGCTCAGATTTTTGCTTTCGGGTCGTTCACTTATAAAGGCAATTCATACCAGGGGAGCTTAAAAAACTTCCTGCTTGATTTTATCCATGCGAAAACAGAAAGCGGGCAAATCACCGGAAATTATGTCCTCATCATTCATCTGAAGAAAGAAAACAAGACCTTTCTCATCATTGATCCTGCTTTCATCAAAAATGTCTGTTTTACGGAAGAAGGAAAGGTCATTTCATCCAGCTTTCTTGCCCTGCTGGAGAGTTACAACAAACCCGTGCATATTTCCACAGAGGCCGTCAGGGAAATTCTTCTGACCGGTTCCCTCATGGGGCCAAAAACACTCATCAGGGAGATTTCCAGGCTGGAGAAAAAAAATATCCCCGCCGGCAGCGGTGTTGAGATCATAACCTTTACGCCTGAATTGACCGGAGAGGGTACAGATGCTAAATCCCCGGCCCGGCGCCAACTGGATGTTTTAGAACGGTACTTTGTTTCGTTGTCGGCCCTTACTGAAGAGTTCGGCGCCGACATAGGCCTCACCGGAGGTTTTGACAGCAGGCTGCTTTTGGCTTTCGGGAAGAAACACCTGAAAAACCTGCAGGCCAATTCATTCTGGAGAGAAAACAGCCTTGATTTTGAAATTGCCCGTGAACTGGCTGAAAAGACGGAAATCCCTTTTCATTACATCAAACAACCCGGCATATACGAAGATCCCGACGGCATCATTCAAAACATGGAGGAAGCCTGCTACTTTTCTGACGGGCATATCAGGGCCCAGTCGTACTGGATGGAAACTTTCAACACGAAGGATTATGCCTCCTCCATGCTGAACGGAAAAGGGGTGGGCTTCCACGGCTGCGGAGGGGAACAGTACCGCAACCACGACCGCTATCCGGGAGGCCGCATACCGCTTGAAACATGGGTATATTACGACCTGATATACCGGAATTGCGGCGACTGCTTCGTTGACAAAGCCGCAAAAGACCGTTTTGTTGAATCCTTCTCCGGCCAGGTTCGTTCGGCGCTCGGCCACGATCATGCTTCCATCGGATTGAAGGAAATAAAAAGGTATTACAACGAAATCTGGAACCTTTCCAACCGGACGCTCAGGATCAATATGTTGAACAAACTTTCATTCTACTTCGCCCCTTTCACCGAGTATTTGGTTTCTCATGAGGCCTACAAAGCCATACCTTTCCTGGGAAGATCATTTCATTTTCAACTGGAGATGATCCGCCTTGCAGATCCCGGACTGGCCGCCATCCGGTCGAACTACGGATTTGCTTTCTCCGATCCTGAACCTTTGAAGCTCAGGGCGCTGCCACTTATTTTCAATGCATTGCCACGCAGATTGCGGTATAAGCTCTATGTGAAAAATAAAAAAATCACTCAATACCAGAGTGTCCGGAATCTGACCGTTAAGCACCCCCTGTTCAGAAAATATTCAGATCATGTGAAATCGCTTGACCTGGGGATTGACATTGATAAGCTTACTATGAGCAAGGTCAACGGCAAACTGGTTGCCGACATGGGATTCTTTATGGAAAAATACCAAACCCTTCTGGCATGAAAGCAGATGTAAAAAAAATACTGAACTATTATTCTGAAAAAAAACAGCATTACAGGCTGAATAAAAAAATAAGTAAAATCTGCGCTCACCTGAGAGAAAAAAAAGCAATGCCTGACCCGGGGCATGACCTTACACTTCAACATATTGCAAGATGGTCGCCTCTGAGTAAAAAAGTGAACACCGACTGGCTGAAAGTATATACCTCCATCACGGGAATCCCTTCCCCGGATTATATTCCTGAAAGTATTTATTATAATTATGTTGAACCCGTTCTGAACAATAAATTCTTTTCCATCGCTTTCAGGGACAAAAACTATTACGGATTGCTATACAGGGGGGCAGATTTCCCGGAGGTTTATATGCGCAACATCGACGGATTGTTTTACGATGGCGCTTACAACAGGATCATTGATCCGGAAAAGTATTTCCAAAGCCTCAGGGAAAAAGAATTGCTTATTGTAAAACCTTCCTTTATCACGGGAGGAGGCCATCAGATCAGCCTGTTAAAATATGGTCATGGCGGATTTATTGACCAGGAAGGCAAACAGGCTGGTTTTGATGCAATTCAAGCCGGCTATCAAAGAAACTATTTAGTCCAGCAATACATACGGCAGCATGAATTCACAGGCCGTTTCAACAAAAGCTCGCTCAATACCCTGCGTCTGCTGACTTACCGGTCGGTAACAGATGACCGGATACATGTGTTGCATACAGTTTTGAGAATAGGCAGAAAGGGAAGCATAACCGATAACCAGGCCGGCGGAGGCATAGCCATTGGTGTAAATAAAGAAGGGCAGATATCAGGATACGGAGTGGATAAGAAAGGGAACAAATATCCTGAATACAATGGCATTGAATTCTCCGGGGCAGGTAAAATCCCTGAATTTGAGGAAATGAAGAAAACCGTCATACACCTGGCAAAGGACATCCTTTATTCCAGGCTGATCGGATGGGATGTTTCATTAGACGAGCATGGAAAGATCAAAGTGATTGAAATGAATAATATCCATAATGAAATCAATTTTTATCAGATGAACAATGGTCCGCTTTTTCTTGAATTTACAGGAGAAGTGATTGACCATTGCCAAAAAAACCCGACCACATATTCGATGAACTTTTATAATGATTAGCAGGTATGGATAAAAAAATATTTTTGCTAACCGATTACCATAACCATTTCGGCGCCAAATACAGGGCAACGCCGTACAGGAGCGGTATGGACAAAACCATTCTTGCGGAAGCATTTGCCAGGCATCAGGCAGAAGCTGTTTATCTGCCCTTTTCAGAGGTTAATACCGCGGATGAAAAGCTTAAAGGCAACTTTGTTCTCTATTCCTCCTCCGAGCACAAAGGGAACAACTACAAGAAATACATCGAAGACATCGTTTATGCCCTTGAACTGGCCGGCGCCAGGACAGTTCCTCAGTACAGATTCCTGCTTGCCCATAACAACAAGGTTTTTATGGAACAACTCCGGAACATTGTCCTGGGCGGCACTTCGGGAATCCAGTCAAGACATTTCGGAACGCTGGAAGAACTTGAAGCATCATCTGCCGTGCTGAATTATCCCTGTGTGCTGAAGTCTGCATCGGGGTCACTCAGCAAGGGTGTCTTTCTGGCACAGGATGCGAAAGAGCTGGTAAGGCTGGCTTCAAAGATAAGCCGCACGCCGCACCTCAGATATGAACTGAAAGATTTCCTGCGCCGGTATAAACATAAGGGTTACATGCCGGAATCACGCTTTCAGGGCAAATTTATTGTCCAGAATTTTGTTCCGGATCTTCCCGACGACTGGAAGATACTGATTTTTGGAAACCGGGCCTATGCCCTCAACCGTAAAATCAGGACGGACGATTTCAGGGCCAGCGGAAGCGGGAAACTGTCGTACCGGAAAGATTTACCGGAAGGAATTTTAGACTTTTCATGGGATGTTTTTCAAAAATTCGGGATACCCTTTTTAAGCCTGGATGTGGCCTGTAAAGGGAGCAATTTTTATCTCATCGAATTTCAGGCCATTTTCTTCGGTACATACACTCTTGATTATTCGCCGTTTTATTGGGAAAAGACGGCAGCAGGCTGGGAATTCAGGGAGGAAAAGTCGATCCTTGAAGATGTGTATGCCGAAAGTGTGGTTAAATTCGTTTATGGAAGCTAAACCTCAGACAGACAGGGAGATCAGGGTGCTTTTCATTGCCAGCGGCAATACAAAGGCAGGCATAAGCCCGATCGTGGCAAAGCAGGGTGAATCGCTTGAAAAAGCAGGTTTAAAGGTGGATTATTTCCCGATTACCGGAAAGGGGATCAAAGGATATCTTTCGGTTATTCCCTCAATCCGCAAAAAAATCAGAAGCTGCGGCTGTGATGTGGTTCACGCCCATTATTCCTTTTCAGGATTTTCCGCCGCCTTAGCTTTTGCGGGAAAACCGCTTGTGGTGTCGCTGATGGGCAGTGACATTAAGATGGGACGCTTCTGGAACCGGATGATAAGGCTGTTCAGCAGGCTTTTCTGGTCGGCAACCATTGTGAAAAGCGAAAGAATGAAGTCAGATTCGGGCCTGGAAAAAGCATGGATTATACCCAACGGGGTAAACCTTGAACAGTTTTACCCGTTTGACCGCAATCCGGCAAGGCAAAAGGCAGGATTTGAAATGCAAGAAAAAGTCATACTTTTCATCGGAAACCCGGCAAGGCCCGAAAAAAATTTCACCCTGCTGCAGGAAGCGGCCAAACTGCTGCCATCAAAGGATATCCGGGTAAAAGTACTGAACAATGCAAAACACGAAGACATTCCTGTTTTCATGAACGCCGCCGATCTGCTTGCCCTCCCCTCCCTGTGGGAAGGAAGCCCGAATGTGGTAAAGGAAGCCATGGCCTGCAACCTGCCCGTGGTTTCAACTGATGTTGGGGATGTAAGGGATTTGTTCGGGGATGAACCCGGCCATTTTATTGCTGTCGGCGACCCTGAAAGCTTCGCCGGAAAAATCATAATGGCGCTTGAGTTTAACGCGCAATACCATCGCACCCGGGGAAGAAAAAGGATATCGGACATCGGCCTGGATACTCATACCGTAGTGCGGAAGATCACGGAAGTTTACAATAATGCTTTACAGAATGCTTAGGATTGTTTCCGACCCGCATAAAATCGACAGGGCTGCATGGAGCAAATTTGTGCTTGATCATCCCCATGGTAATATTTTTCAGACTCCTGAAATGTACCATGTTTATGAAAACACACAAAACTATTCGCCCCGGGTTGTGGCAGTTTTAAACAATGATACAATAACCGGGTTGGTGGTCGGGGTTATTCAAAAGGAATATTCCGGCCTTTTCGGGAAACTATCTGCAAGAAGCATTGTGATGGGCGGTCCGCTCGTGGCGGAAAATGATTCCGAAACCCTCAGCCTGCTGCTTAAAGAATATAATAAAATGAATTCCGGTGTGGTGATTTACTCACAAATCAGGAACTTTTTTCCGCAGGACAGCAGAAAGCCAACCTTTGAAACCCATGGTTTCAGTTTTGTTGACCATCTCAATATCATACTTGAACTTAGGCAGGGGGCTGACCGGCTTTGGTCAGATTTTTCAAGGTCAAGGAAGAAAGGGATAAAAAAAGCCCTCTCCTCCAACCTCATCTTCGAAGCAAGCAACAGCCCTGAATGTCTGGATGACTTCTATCATCTTCTTTCTATTAATTACAAGCGGATCAGGTTACCCCATCCCGACAAAATTCATTTCAATCATTTAATCGGCACACTGAAGCCGGGCAGTTTTAAATTTTTTGAGATCAGGCATAATGGACGTGTTGTGGTTTCATTGCTTGCATTGGTTTTCAGGGATACCATATATGGATATTATATCGGTTCAACGGATGATCCGTTAACACTTAAACAAAAACCCATTGATCTGCTCTTCTGGGAGGTGTTTAAATGGGCCATTGACCACCAGATAAATTATTTCGATTGGATGGGTGCGGGAAAGCCGGATAAGGATTACGGCGTAAGAGACTTTAAACTTCAGTTCGGAGGAACCGCCATCAACCTGGGAAGATACGAAAGGATACACCATCCGTTACTCTATAAAGTATCAAGTTTTGGTTTTAGAATCTGGCAAAAGCTGCGTTGATGAAATATTTACTTGATATCGGGCACCCTGCCCATGTCCATTATTACAAAAATTTTGCAAAAACCGTTCTGTCAAGGGGCGACCGGGTGTTGTTCACCTGCCGCGACAAAGAAGTTACCATTGCACTACTGGAACATTACCATCTCAGCTATATCAGCTTTGGCCGTTCATACAAATCCGTCACCGGCAAAATTTTCGGACTTTTCTATTTTACATGGCGTGTTTTTTTTATTGCGCTCAGGTTTAAGCCGGATATTATTCTTAATGCCTCCATGTATGGCGCCATTTGTGCCTGGTTGCTACGCAAACCCCACGTTTCACTGGAAGACACTTTTAATATGGAACAGGTAAAGCTGTACCTGCCCTTTACCGGTTGCGTACTCACCGGTGATTATGAACATCCGCCCCTTGGGCCGAAAGAGTTACAATTCAGCGGTTACCAGGAGTTATTGTACCTTCATCCCAATCATTTTACCCCTGATAAATCGGTGACCGGAGAACTTGGTCTGAGTGAAAACGAACCTTATGTCATCGTCAGGTTTGTATCGTGGGATGCCAGCCATGACATCGGCCACAGCGGTATCAATATGCAAAACAAACTGGAGGCAGTGAAAGCGTTTTCCCATTATTCAAAAGTGTTTATCTCTTCTGAAAAACCTCTTCCTCCCGACCTGGAACCGTACCGTTTTCCGCTTTCCCCTGAGCGTATGCACCATGCCATGGCTTTCGCTTCTCTCATCTACGGAGAAAGTGCAACCATGGTGTCAGAAGGTGCAATGCTTGGCATTCCAGGCATATACCTTGACAACACAGGCAGATATTACACCACTGATCAGGAAAAGAGTTTTGCTCTCGTCTTCAACTACTCCGAAAGCCCTGAAGATCAGAAAAAATCGATAGAAAAAGGGGTGGAACTGCTGAAAACACCGGGAATCAGGGAACAATGGCAGGAGAAAAGAAGGAAAATGCTGGAACAAAAAATTGATGTTCCCGCTTTTTTCGTATGGTTTGTCGACCACTATCCTGAGAGTCACAGAATCATGAAGGAAAACCCAGGTTTTCAGTACAATTTCAAATAAAACAGTGTGCGGATTCTCATTGACATAGGCCACCCTGCTCATGTGCACCTGTTTAAGCATTTTGCACACGCAATGATCAAAACCGGCCATCAGGTGCATTTTACGGCACGAACAAAAGAATCCGTTGCTGAATTACTCAATCACGAAGGATTCCTTTTTACCAGTTTTGGCAGGCATTACAAGTCCAAAGCAGGAAAAATATGGGGATTAACCAGGTTTTCCTGGCTTATGCTGCAGGCCGGCCTGAAATACCGGCCGGATATTTATATCAGCCACGGATCCATGTACGCCGCTTTTGTTTCTTTTCTCCTGCACAAAACACACATTGCACTGGAAGATACCGGAAACCGGGAGCAGGTCAGGTTGTATCTGCCTTTTACAAAGGTTGTGCTGACTTCAACATGTTTCCCTTCCATATACGGTAAAAAGCAAATCTTTTATGACAGCTACCACGAACTTGCCTATCTTCATCCCAACCATTTCACTCCCGATAAATCCATTCTGAGGGAACTTGGGCTTAAAGAAAATGAACCCTACGCAATCCTCAGGTTTGTATCGTGGAACGCCAGTCATGATGCCGGGGAAAAAGGGCTTGGTTATGAAGAGAAAGCCGGGCTGGTAAAAAAACTATCCTCTATGGTTAAAGTATTTGTTTCGAGCGAGGGTGAACTTACAGATGAACTTGCACCGTACAGGATCAGCATCCCGCCCTGGAGGATGCACGATGCACTGGCCTTTGCTTCCCTCTTTGTCGGGGAAGGAGCCACCATGGCCTCCGAATGTGCTGTTTTGGGCGTACCGGCTGTTTATATCAATACCCAGCATGTTCCCTATGTGGTCGAACAGCAAAACAGGTACGGATTGGCTTATTGTTTTAAAAACAGCAAGGGGCTCGTTGAAACAGTGCAAAAAATCCTTTCCGGTTTCAATAAAACAGACTGGCAGGAAAAAAGGAAAAAACTGCTGCACGATAAAATTGACACGGCAGCATTCCTGGTCTGGTTTGTCACGGAATACCCGGAAAGCATACAAATAATGAAACGGAATCCGGAATTTCAGCAGAAATTTAAATGAATCAGCGCACAATCAGATACAAAAGGCTTTTTTACATCTATACGGCTGCACTTATCCTGCTGGCTGTCCTTCCGGTCAACGGGCTCACTCCTGAAACCCCGTTGAACGATGTGTATATTGTCAGCATCCGGCTGGATTACCTGCTGCACTGCATCGTTTTTATTCCATGGGTGTTTTTTCTTGAAAGGATCACCGGGTTAAGCTATTCGTCAAAACCTTTGGAAACACTTGTAATGACCCTTGGAGGAATGGTGTTTGCTGCAGGGATGGAGGCCGTGCAGTATCTTTTGCCTTACAGGGGATATAATATCAATGACCTCCTCGCCAATGCACTAGGTGTATTCATCGGTGTATTGCTGTTTTTTACCGGATTGTCGTTCCCCCGGTTGACAACGCCGAAAAGATCCACATAGAATTTTAGCGCGATGGTGATATAAACCCGGGGAAATTGCAATATTGAATTTTATAAATCTCAAATAAATCAATTATGAAATTAATCACAGGAGCTTCAAGAGGGATCGGGAAATTCCTTCTTGAACATTATGCAGACAAAGGAGAAAAAGTGAGCGGGACATACCACTCAACCACACCTGAAACAAAGCTGTTGCCTTTTCTTAAACAATTGGATGTAAGCGATTACCGGCAGGTTGAGAACTGGGTGAATGAAGCCTGCCAGGGTGAAGACAAAATCGAACTGATCAATTGTGCAGGCAACAATTACAATGCATTTGCCCACAAAGCAGATATGGAACAATGGGATAGAGTGATCAGGGTCAATCTTATCGGATCATTCAACGCCATTAAAGCTGTGCTTCCTGTGATGCGTGAGAAGGGCTATGGAAGAATCATCAATTTTGCATCCATAGTTGCACAGAAAGGGATCGTAGGAACCAGCGCATACGCTGCTTCCAAGGCCGGGCTCTGGGGTATGACCAAAAGCATTGCCGCTGAAAATGCCCGTAAAGGAATCACCATCAACAATCTGAATTTGGGGTATTTCAATATCGGGATGATCACCGAAGTGCCGGATGACATGCTTGCAATGATAAAAAAAGGGATACCAAACGGCGATTTAGGCAATCCTGTCAACATTATCAATGCCGTAAACTTTTTAATAAATTCCGATTATATCAACGGAACATCGCTTGATATAAACGGGGGATTATATTAAAAGCGATAAATACTACAACAATTAACTTTTGGCTTTGCGGTTATGAAAGATTACCTTGAACTCAAAAAGCAGGCTTTGCCCAATCATCTTGAACGGCCGTTTTTCAAGGCCATCAGGCACAGCGCCAAAGAGCACGGCTACAGGGGATTTATGCCTGCCACCCGTTTCTTTATGAGGAGGACAACAGACTATGTGCTGCAGGTTATCTCCAAAGTTTTCCCTTACAGTGGATTAAAAATATGGCTTCACCGCCAACGGGGTGTTAAAATCGGTAAAGGCGCCCACATAGGACCTATGGTGACCATCGATGATGTTTATCCTAACTTTGTTATTATTGAAGACGGCGTTTCCATTGCAGGACAGAATTTCATCCTCACCCACAATAAACCGATGAATTACCACAAGCATCTTTCAGAAGCCTATGTTGCCCCCGTGATCATTAAGAAAAACGCATGGATCGCCATTGGCGTTATCATTTTGCCGGGGGTGACCATCGGAGAAGGCGCAATTGTTGCTGCAGGATCTATCGTAACAAAGGATATCCCTCCGAATACCTTTGCCGCGGGAATACCGGCAAAAGTGGTGAGGGAATTTGAAATGAAAGATGGGATCCCGGTCGGATTCGTAAAAAAATAACAGTACATGAGCCTTGATTTTACATTGGCCAAATACAGGGAAATTGTGGATGCAATTGCCGGATCGGAGTACAAAGTGCTCACCATAAAGGATTATATCCTCAGCAGCCGGTTGCCCGAAAAATATATAATAATCCGCCATGATGTTGACCTGGACCCCCACTACCAGGTAAGGTTTGCCGAACTTGAACATCAATCCGGCATACATACCTCATACTATTTCAGGTATGTGGAGAAAATCTTCAAAAAGGATGTCATCGATAAAGTCTGTTCCCTGGGCCACGAGATTGGTTATCATTATGAAGTGTTTACGAAAGCACGCGGTGATGAAAAAGCAGCCATGGAAATGTTCAGGGATGAAATAGCCGTTTTTAAAAAGCATTGGGATACAGTAACCGTTTGTCCTCATGGCGGTTCATTTGTCGATCACACCGATGGTTATGACTTAAAAGGCATAATCAGGCTGATTCCCAAAATGCTTTCAAAAAAATCTGTGTTTTCAAAATGGGTTAATTTTGACATCTGGGAGAAATACCGTTTTGATGAATTTGGGATTATCGGGGACTCATACAAATCCTTCGACTTTTCAAACATTCTTTATCTTTCCGACACCGGGAGGAGCTGGGACATCCGGTTTAAGCGGCTTGACAAAGTTAACTCCAATGTTAATCCGCATTTTCCCGTAAGAAAATCAGATGAAATCATTGAAATCATCCGCTCAGGAAAGGTAAACAAAATTTATCTGCTGGTACATTTTGAGCAGTGGAAAGACAATTTTACCGATTGGCTTTCATGGTATGCGGCCCAGATCATCAGGCGCACGGGAAAGAAAATCCTTTTCGGTATGAAAAAAGTTTAACCCAAACACACTGTGACCATCAGCGCAAAGACTAAATATTGCCTTATCACCAACGATGTTGAAACAACATCGCTCTGGAACCACCGGCTGAGCGACAAAACCGGGGAAGCTGTCATGAAAGATGGAATGCCGGTACTTCTTGATGCATATAGAAAATTCCATGTCAAAGCCACTTTCTATTTCACAGGGTATATTGCCTCAAAATTCCCTGACGTTGTCAGGATGATTTTGCCTGAAGGACATGAAGTAGGATGTCACGGGCTGACCCATGATCCAAAACAGGCATTTGATGTTTTGTCCCTTGAAGAGCAGATCGACCATCTTCAAAGAGCCAAAGATATCCTTCAGAACATTTGCGGGCAGGAGGTGATTTCCTTCAGGGCGCCTGCATTAAGGGTGAACCGGTTTACAGCCAGGGCTTTGGAGAAAACAGGTTTTAAAACCGACAGCTCTGTGGCCCCGCAAAGGATGGACATGTTCCTATCCTTCGGATCAAAAAAGAAACTGAAATGGCTTACCGCTCCGCGTTCGCCTTACTTTACAAGCCCGGACGACTTAGCGAAAAAAGGCTACGGGAATATTTTCGAAATACCGGTATCCTCATTTTTATTGCCTTATACGGGTACCATGATGAGGATTTCACCCTCCCTGATCAGTGTGGCAAGATCTTTCCTCGCACTTGAATCCCAACTGTTCAACAGGCCTGTATTGTTTCTGATCCACCCCAACGAGCTTATTGAAGAGGAAATAGAAATCAGTGCCGTTGAAAGAAGGGCAGGCAACTATATTTCGTATCTGTTGGCTGATAAACTGAGATATCATCTGAAGCTGAAAAACCTCGGCCGCAAAGCAATCCCTCTGCTATATTCACAACTGGATTATCTTGGAAGCAAGGGTTACAAGTTCACTACAGCAAACGAGTTTTACCGGTTGCACACAGGCAGGATGTGAGTCAATTGATCAATAAAATCAATATACCTCAAATAAGAAAAATACCAACACAGGTGCAAGTCACTTATATAACTAAAAACCAATGTCTTACTTGATTTTTACTCAATGCAAAGAGATCGATCCCGGGGATTGGGATTCATTTGTAAAGGGCCATCCTTCAGGGAATGTTTTTCAGTCGTATGAGCAATATCTGCTTATTAAAGAGGTTAAAAACATTGATCCGGTGGCAGTGGCCGTGTATAACCAGGAGCACAAAATCAAAGGAATACTGCTGGGGATGATCATCAGGGAAATCGGAGGGCCATTAGGTTTTTTCACAGCCCGGACGGTAATCTTCGGAGGCCCTCTTGTTGATCAGGAGGCAGAAGATAAAATGGAAATTCTTGATGTGATGCTGAAAACCCTTAATAAAGAGGTAAGAAACAAATGCATTTTTATTCAATTCAGGAATTTTCACGAGTGGGGTGAATGTAAAGAAGTCTTCGGGCAAAACGGTTATCAGTATTATGACAGGCTGAATTACATTGTCAACACCACCTCTGAAAGCCTTGTCCGCAAAAGGATCAGCAGCTCAAAATTAAGGCAGGTACGGAAAGGGCTTGAAGCAGGAGCCCGAATTATTGAACCGGAAAGTATTGATCAGGTAAGGGAGTTTTACCGGATTTTAAAGTGGCACTATAAGCATAAAGTGAATAAACCTTTGTACGACTGGTCGTTTTTTGAGAGTTTCTATCATTTGTCAAAAAAGGGGAAATTCGGGATCATCCGGTTGATTGAATACCAGGATAAGATCATTGGGGGGATTTTCTCTCCCGTATTCATGGATAAAGTAGTTTATGAGCTGTATATCTGTGGCCTGGACCAGCAATATAAACAGGCATATCCAAGCATTCTGTCTACCTGGGCAGCCATAGAGTATGCCTACAGCCATGGCATTGGTTCATTTGACTTCATGGGAGTGGGTGTACCCAATAAAAAATATGGGGTACGTGAATTCAAATCCAAATTCGGGGGCGAACTGGTGAATTTTGGCAGATTTGGTAAAATTAACAACCGGTTCATCTATTTGCTGACTGAAATAGGATATAACATTATGGCTCTTTTAAAAAGAATCTGAATTATTTTTACTTTTGACCATTATATAGTACCTTCATGAACAGGAAGGAAAGGCAAAAAATAATTACGCGGAAAACAATATACATCCTCATAGATGTATTGATCATCTTTGGTTCATTTTTACTTTTTGTCTGGATTAAGCCTGCCACCAAAAGATTCTATATCCCCACCTATATCACACCTTTGTTTTTTTTTGAAACCGTTTGGGTGTTGGTATCCCTGTTTATTTCCAAATACGATTTTCACAAAGCGCGGAAGGTTAAAGATGTTATAGTTCCCATCATCATTGCCAATGTCACCATCACGGCAGTGGTTATCACCCTGATTTATTCCTTTGGCGCGTTCAGCTATTCGAGGCTGATCGTTTACGGTACAATACTTTTAACCACCCTCCTCGAAATATTCATCAGTTATTTTTATTTCTCCTATAAAAAACCGGTGATCGTACCGGATTTCGAAGAAATCAGCCCCGGGAGGCCTGTAATTTTCACTACCGACCAAACCCTGGCCCTGGATCAGGAAGAATTAGCAAAACAGATCGAAAACCGCGAACAGGTAAAAAAAATCATCATTCAGGAATCCGGTGAAGAGGTATATAAATTTATTTCCGAATATGCGGATGTAGGCCACCCGCAAAGTCTTCTCGTTTCGACACGAAACAAATTCAATATAGAAAAGCTTCCTGCAGAAAAATACTTCAGCATCATCAACCTGCACAGGGTGAACGATTTTGGGAGGATCAACAAGTTTTTTGAAACCGTGAACGATAAACTTCCGATGGGAGGGCAATTTATCGGGAATGCCGAAACCTATATGCTGAGAAAGGAAAAAATCCTGAAAAAATACCCCGTTATCATCAACCGGATTATTTACTTTTTCGATTTTGTTTTTACCCGTGTCATTCCCAAATTACCGGTTACAAAGAACATTTACTTCTACATCACCCTGGGACAGAACCGCGTCGTTTCCCGTGCCGAAACCCTGGGCCGGCTCTACTCCTGCGGTTTTGAAGTGGCGGAAGAAAGGTTTCTGAACAATATGCTTTATTTCGTGGCCAGAAAAGTGAAAAAACCCGCTTATGACCTCAATCCCACATACGGTCCCTTTGTCCGCCTGAGAAGAATGGGCAAGGGAGGAAAAATAATCGGGGTGTATAAGTTGCGCACCATGCATGCCTATTCCGAATATTTGCAGGAATATGTTTATGAAAAACATAAGCTCGGGGAGGGGGGCAAATTTAAAAATGATTTCAGGGTTACGGCATTGGGCAGGCTGTTGCGGAAATTCTGGCTTGATGAATTGCCCATGTTCATCAACCTGCTCAAAGGAGAGATGAAGCTGGTAGGCGTCAGGCCCATTAGCCGCCATTATTACAACCTCTATTCCGAAGAGTTGAAGGAAAAACGTATCCTGCATAAACCGGGACTTATCCCGCCTTTTTATGTTGACCTGCCCAAAACCCTTGAAGAAATAATGGCTTCCGAGCTTAAGTATCTTAATGCTTATGAAAAAAATCCGTTTTCCACTGATCTGAAATACTTCTTCCGGGCATTTTTCAACATTGTTTTCAGAAACGCCCGCAGCAAATAATTGTATCATGAAAAAAACTATTCCGCTCTTCCTCCTTGCGGTAATCACACTCACCGCTCCAGGACAAACGGTATTCCAGCACATCAGCTCTTCAGGGATATACAATTTCCTGGATGAACTCCAGGTCACCGGCATTGTTGACATCCGGTCGGTAGTGAAACCTTACAGCCGGATATTCATCGCACAACAACTCAATGCTGCCCTGCAAAAAAAAGAGGAGCTCAGCAAACGGCAATCAGATGAACTGGAGTTTTATTTGCTGGAATT
>JAFGME010000069.1 GCA_016927695.1 Bacteroidales bacterium | reverse complement strand
GAACTTCACCTCGAAATATTACTGGACAGGCTGAAAAGGGAATTCAATGTGGAATGCAACCAGGGGATCCCGCAGGTGAATTATAAGGAAGCCATCACCCGGCCCATTGAACACCGTGAGGTATTTAAAAAGCAGACCGGTGGCCGCGGGAAATTCGCTGACATTGTTTTCAGGGTTGAACCTGCAGACGATGGTGTAACGGGTCTTCAGTTCATCAACGAGGTAAAAGGCGGTAATGTACCCAGGGAGTTCATCCCCTCGGTGGAAAAAGGTTTCGAGGAAAGCATGAGAAACGGACCGCTGGCAGGTTTTCCGCTGGACAAGCTGAAGGTAACACTGCTGGATGGTTCGGCTCATTCTGTTGATTCTGACCAGTTGTCATTTGAAATGGCAGCCAAAATAGGATTCCGCAATGCCGCAAAAAATGCCCATCCTGTCCTGATGGAACCCATCATGTCAGCGGAGGTGGTTACACCTGAAGAATATATGGGTGATATCATTTCAGACTTCAACCGCCGCCGGGGACAGGTTGAAGGGATGGAAAGCAAGGCCGGCGCCAGGGTGATCAAAGCCAAGGTACCGCTGGCCGAGAAATTTGGTTATGTGACTGTGCTCAGGACACTGACTTCCGGCAGGGCAACATCCACCATGGAGTTTTCTCACTATGCGGAGGTTCCTCCTGAAATATCAAAACAGCTGCTCGAGAAAATACAAGGGAAAACACTGTTTGTTTAAAGATTATTTTGATAATACATAATGTTAAATGAGTCAAAAGATTAGAATAAAGCTGAAATCATACGATCACAACCTGGTTGACAAATCAGCAGAAAAGATCGTGAAGACAGTAAAATCCACGGGAGCTGTGGTAAGCGGGCCCATTCCGCTGCCGACCCACAGGCGTGTCTTTACTGTGCTGCGCTCGACATTTGTAAATAAGAAATCGAGGGATCAGTATCAGCTGAGTTCCTACAAGAGACTGCTGGATATATACAGTTCCACCCCCAAGACCATTGATGCCTTGATGAAACTGGAACTGCCCAGCGGTGTTGAAGTTGAAATTAAGGTATAATGTATATTAAACAGATAAAAGATGCCAGGTTTAGTAGGTAAAAAGGTTGGTATGACCTCGGTCTTTGATGAGCAGGGGAAAAATATTCCCTGTACGGTCATTGAGGTCGGGCCAAACGTTGTGACCCAGATCAAGACGGTTGAGCATGACGGTTACAATGCTGTGCAGCTTTCCTATGATGAGAAAAAGGAGAAGCATACCACCAATGCCATGTTAGGGCATTTTAAGAAGGCCAAAACCACACCCAAGAAAAAGACGATTGAATTGAAAGGATTTGTGAAGGACTGGAAACCGGGCGATGTAATAACAGTCGACTATTTTAACGATGATACCTGGCTGGATGTATCGGGTATTTCCAAGGGAAAAGGTTTTCAGGGTGTTGTCAGGAGGCACGGCTTCAGGGGTGTCAATGATGCCACGCACGGACAGCATAACCGGAACAGGGCGCCCGGATCACTCGGTGCTTCGTCGGATCCTTCCCGTGTATTCAAGGGAACAAAAATGGCCGGCAGGATGGGAGGGGGGAAAGTAAAAGTCATTAACCTGCGGGTGGTGAAGATCATCCATGATAAAAACCTGCTGCTGCTGAAAGGGTCGGTCCCCGGCTCAAAGGGATCATATTTAATCATTGAAAAATAATGAAGTTATCAGTTTTAAATATTACAGGTGAGGACACCGGGAAAAAAGTAGATCTGAACAAGGAGGTTTTCGAGATTGAGCCGAATGATCATGCGATTTACCTGGACGTGAAGCAATACCTGGCAAATAAGCGGCAGGGAACACACAAGACCAAGGAACGTGCCGATATTACGGGCAGTACCCGTAAGATCAAGCGCCAGAAGGGAACCGGTACAGCCCGTGCCGGCAGCATCAAATCCCCGATATTCAGGGGAGGCGGCCGGACCTTTGGACCAAGACCCCGGAGCTATTCATTTAAGCTCAACCGGAAGGTCAAGCAGCTGGCACGGAAGTCTGCACTGACTTACAAAGCCAGGAACAAGGGCATCATGGTGGTTGAGGATTTCTCCTTGGAAGTCCCCCAAACAAAAGCTTTTTATGACATCCACAAAAGCCTGAATGTGGAGGGAAAGAAGTCATTGCTTGTCCTTTCCGAACCGGATAAGAATATCTATCTATCATCTCGTAACCTGGAGAATTCCAAGGTTATAACGGTCTCAGATTTGAATACATATGACATCATGAATGCATCTGTTGTGATTTTTGTCGAGAGTTCCCTTGACGTTCTTCAGAAGGGTGCATCTTAATTATTAAGGACATGGAGATTTTAATTAAACCGATCGTAACCGAGAAGATGACCACCCAGGGAGAGGACCTGAACAGGTATGGCTTTGTGGTGGACAAGCATGCCAATAAGATTCAGATCAAACAGGCCGTTGAGAAAATGTATGGTGTATCCGTTGACTCGGTCAACACCATGCGATATGGTGGAAAAGCAAAATCAAGGTATACAAAAAGCGGTATCGTTACCGGGAAAACAAAATCATATAAGAAAGCAATAGTTACACTTGCAGAAGGTGAAGTGATTGATTTCTATAGCAATAT
>JAFGME010000068.1 GCA_016927695.1 Bacteroidales bacterium | reverse complement strand
AAGATAATAAGGCGTTGTTTGATCCTTTATTTGATAACCTGTTGGCATTGTGCATCACATGTAGAAAACATTATTGAATTGCAAATTCAATGATGTTCCAGGCGGCAATGCAATTGCCGCTTAGCCGGGCCAAATTTGTGTTGTCTAAAAAAAATCAACAAAAATTTGCATGAATGAAAATAATTGTATCTTTGCGCCGCTTAAAAAAGTTCTATACTTTATTCAATTATCTGATTTTTAATAAATTCAGGAACCTGATAAATTAAGACGGTATAGGTTTCGATCCGGAGAAAATAATCCGGATTAGTCTTTCGAAGCCCGCCTTAATTGTATTTTCCCTGAATTTTATTTATTTTTTTAGAAAGTATTGCTATTTAAGCAATAATTTATAATTTTGCACTCCCTTTTTGAGGGGGATTTTTTAGGATAAAAGACATAAAAGCATTGATATGCCTACTATTCAACAGTTAGTACGAAAAGGAAGAAAGAAACTTACCGACAAGAGCAAGTCTCCTGCATTAGACTCATGCCCGCAACGGCGCGGAGTATGTGTAAGGGTGTATACCACCACCCCTAAAAAGCCGAATTCGGCGATGAGAAAAGTGGCCAGGGTAAGGCTTACCAACAGCAAGGAAGTGAACGCTTATATTCCCGGTGAAGGCCACAACCTCCAGGAGCACTCGATTGTACTGATCCGTGGCGGAAGGGTAAAAGACCTGCCAGGAGTGAGGTACCATATCATCAGGGGCGCCCTCGATACATCAGGCGTTGACGGAAGAACACAAAGAAGATCCAAATATGGAGCTAAAAGGCCCAAGAAAAAGTAATATTAAAGTATTGCGAAATGCGAAAATCTAGACCCAAAAAAAGAGTTACCCTGCCGGATCCACGGTTCAATGATACGCTGGTAACAAAGTTTGTAAACAACATAATGCTCAGGGGCAAAAAGAACATGGCCTTTAAAGTTTTTTATGACGCAATCGACATGGTGTCGGAAAAGTCAGAGGAAGACGGCCTTGAAGTCTGGAAAAAAGCTTTGGCCAATGTCACCCCTTCAGTTGAAGTGAGGAGCCGGAGAATCGGGGGGGCAACATTCCAGATCCCTTCTGAAATCAGACCCTCGCGAAAATTGTCGATCGGCATGAAAAATATGATACTTTTCGCAAGAAAGCGTCATGAAAAAAGTATGGCCAATAAACTTGCGGGTGAAATTCTTGCCGCATTCAAAGAAGAAGGCGCTGCATACAAAAGAAAAGAGGACACCCATCGTATGGCTGATGCAAACAAGGCATTCAGCCATTTCAGGTTTTAAGCCACTGTTGGGAAATACAATATGACAGATAAGCTCAGACATACAAGAAATATTGGCATCATGGCCCATATCGATGCGGGTAAAACCACTACGACTGAGCGCATATTGTATTACACCGGCATCAATCACCGCCTGGGCGAGGTTCACGAAGGTACCGCAACCATGGACTGGATGATCCAGGAACAGGAGCGGGGCATCACCATCGTTTCCGCAGCAACCACGGTTTTCTGGAAAGTGGATGACCAACCCTACCGTATCAATATCATTGATACTCCCGGGCATGTCGATTTTACCGTTGAAGTGGAAAGGTCGCTCAGGGTTCTGGATGGCGCCGTGGCCGTTTTTTGTGCCGTGGGCGGGGTGGAACCTCAGTCCGAAACCGTCTGGAAACAGGCCGACAGGTATCATGTGCCCCGCATCAGCTTTATCAATAAGATGGACAGGGTGGGGGCCGATTTTTTCAGGGTGGTGAGCCAGATAGTAAGCAAACTGGGCGCAAAACCCCTTCCTTTGCAGATACCCATCGGTTCTGAAGATAAATTCGCCGGCATTGTTGACCTGATTACACAAAAAGCCTACAGATGGGACATCGAATCCCTTGGAAAAAACTATTTTGAGATACCGGTTCCTGAAGACCTTACAGAAACCATCCGGGAATACAGAACATCTATTCTTGAAACCGTTGCGGAACAGGATGACAAGTTGTTCGAGAAATTTATGGACAACCCCGAAACCATAACGGACCAGGAAATCACGGATGCCTTACGAAAAGCTGTCATTGATCTTAAAGTGACCCCGGTGCTGTGTGGCTCGGCGCTCAGGAATTCCGGTGTGCAACTACTTCTCGATGCCATAGCAAAATATTTACCCTGCCCGGCGGATGTTCCCGCAATGATGGGTACCAATCCGTTCACCGGTAATACGGAAGAAAGAAAATCGGATGTTACGGAACCTTTTACCGCCCTTGCATTTAAAATCACCATTGATTCCTACATCGGAAAACTTGCGTTTTTCAGGGTGTATTCCGGCAAACTACAGGCAGGGGAGCAGGTTTATAATGCCAATACCGGTAAGAAAGAGCGTTTACTGAAACTTGTTCAGATGCATGCAAACAAGCAAATTCCGGTAAAAGAGATTGAAGCAGGCGACATTGCCGCTGCCATCGGATTCAAACAGATAAGAACAGGAGATACCCTCTGTTCAGAGAAGCATCCCATCGTGCTTGAATCTATGAAATTCCCCGAACCGGTCATTGCCCTTGCCGTTGAACCCAAATCACAGGATGATGTTGACAAACTGAATGTTGCCCTGAATAAAATGATGGATGAGGATCCGACTTTCACCGTCAAAATTGATGAAGACACCGGCCAGACTATCATAAACGGAATGGGTGAACTCCACCTGGACATCATCATGGACAGGATCAGAAGGGATTACAACATTGACTGCAGCCGGGGAAATCCACAGGTTGCATATAAAGAGGCCATCACTGCATCCGTTGAACATACCTGCACCTATAAAAAACAAACAGGCGGCAAGGGAAGATTCGCAGAAATAAGCTTTGTTATGTCCCCGGCAGACGAAGGTATCAGGGGGCTGCAATTCATCAATGAAGCCAGGGGAGATGTGCTTCCCAAGGAATTTATTCCTGGTATCAAAAAAGGCTTTGAGCTGGCTATGAACAACGGAGTTATACTTGGATTTCCTGTTTTCAGTCTTAAAGTCAGGCTGACAGGCGGTAAATACCACAGCGTTGATTCCGACCCGCTGGCTTTCGAGATAGCTGCCAACATAGCTTTCAGGGACGCATGCAAAAAAGCTTCGCCTGTGTTGTTAGAGCCGGTTATGAAACTCGAAATCATGACTCCCGATTTATATGTAGGCGACATCACAGGCGACATCAATAAAAGAAGGGGAAATGTTTACAACGTGGAATCCAGGATGAATTACCAGGTGATAAAAGCCAAAGCCCCGTTGTCAGAGATTTTTGGATATGTTACCGTTTTGAGGACACTCTCCTCCGGAAGGGCGACATCAAACCTTGAGTTTTCTCATTTTGCTGAAACGCCCAGGGACATTATGGAGAAGATTATGTTTAAAGTGAAAGGTTATTTAGTTAACACTTATTAAATTATATAAAAGTGAGTCAGAGGATTAGAATTAAGCTGAAGTCGTATGACCATAATCTGGTGGATAAGTCTGCCGAGAAGATCGTTAAGACGGTGAAAACAACCGGCGCAGTAGTCAGTGGCCCGATACCGCTGCCGACTGACAAAAAAATCTTTACGGTCAACAGGTCAACCTTCGTGAACAAAAAATCAAGGGAGCAATTCCAGCTTTGCAGCTACAAAAGACTGCTGGATATCTATAGTTCCACTACAAAAACTATTGATGCCCTGATGAAACTCGAATTGCCCAGCGGGGTTGAAGTTGAAATAAAAGTGTGAAACGTTGAGAAAAATCACAAGAGATGTCTGGATTAATAGGTAAAAAAATAGGAATGACAAGTGTGTACGATGTCAACGGGAAAAACATCCCGTGCACTGTTCTTGAGGCAGGCCCATGCGTTGTTACACAGGTCAGAACCAAAGAGAAGGATGGCTATGAGGCCATTCAGTTAGCCTTTGACGATAAGAAGGAAAAGCATACCACCAAAGCTTTAAAAGGGCATTTTGCCAAAGCAGGGGTATCCCCCAAAAGGATTATCGCTGAATTCACACGTTTTGAAGCCGGTCATCAGAAGAAATTCGGGGATGAGCTAAAGGCCGATATTTTCGTGGAAGGTGAATTCATTGACGTGGTTGGAGTTTCCAAAGGCAAGGGATTTCAGGGTGTTGTAAAGAGGCACAACTTCGCCGGCGTGGGCGATGCCACTCATGGACAGCATAACCGTTTGAGGGCTCCCGGTTCAGTGGGTGCATCTTCATGGCCTTCAAGGGTGTTGAAAGGAATGCGAATGGCAGGCCGGACTGGCGGTAAAAGAGTTAAGGTAATCAACCTCCAGATCATGAAGATCCTGCCCGATAAGAATATTGTTGTTGTGAAAGGGGCTGTGCCCGGTTCGAATGGTTCATATATAATTATTGAAAGATGGAGTTAGAAGTCTATAATTTTAAAGGCGGGAAAACCGGCCGAATGGTCAATCTCAATGATGGCATCTTCGCCATCGAACCCAATGACCATGCCATCTACCTTGATGTGAAGCAACACATGGCCAACAAAAGGCAGGGCACTCACAAATCCAAGGAAAGAAATGAAGTGGAAGGAAGTACCCGGAAGTTGAAAAGGCAAAAAGGAACCGGCACTGCCCGCTTTGGTGGCATTAAGAACCCTCTTTTCAGGGGAGGCGGCAGGGTTTTTGGACCCAAACCGCGCGATTACTCATTCAAACTCAACAAGAAGCTGAAGAAGATCGCCAGGATGTCTGCCCTTTCCTATAAAGCAACAGATAATAATATCCTGGTGCTTGAGGATTTTAGTTTTGAAACGCACAAAACGAAAAATTTCGTTGAGATGATCGCAAAACTAAACCTGAATGAGAAGAAAGTTCTCCTGGTTACCAAGGAACCCGATGCAAAACTGGTTCTTTCATCGAGAAACCTTCAAAAAGTAAAGGTTATTACAGCGCCTATGCTCTGTACCTACGATATATTAAATGCACAGAGCCTTGTTATCCTTGAGGGTTCACTTCAGGAGATCGAAAATGTTCATTTGGCCGATACAGTTACTGAAAGCAAATCATAACGATATGAATATAATCATTAAACCGGTGGTTACGGAAAAGATGACTGAAATAGGTGAAAAACTCAACACCTATGGTTTCATCGTTAATAAGAACGCCAATAAAATCCAGATCAAAAAGGCTATACAGGATCTTTACGGCGTTGAGGTGATAGATGTCAATACCATGAATTACACCGGGAAAAACAAGCAGAGGTACACCAAGAGCATCAGGGGGATGGTTACCGGCAGAACATCTTCATTTAAAAAGGCTATCATAACTTTAGCCAAGGACGAAAAAATTGATTTTTACAGCAATATCTAAATAAATGGCTTTAAAAAAATACAAACCAACCACTGCAGGTCAGAGGTTCAAGGTCATCAGCGCTTTTGATGAGATTACAGCATCCAGGCCTGAAAAAAGTCTTGTCACCCCGAGGAAGAAATCAGGCGGCAGGAACAATGATGGAAGAATGACAATAAGGTATGTAGGTGGTGGCCACAAGCAAAAATTCAGGATCATTGATTTCAAGCGTGATAAGGAAGGCATTCCCGCCACGGTAAAATCGATAGAGTACGATCCCAACAGGACTTCAAGGATCGCTCTTCTGTATTACGCCGATGGAGAAAAAAGATATATCCTTTCACCTAAGGGCCTTAAAGTGGGTCAGGAAATCACGGCCGGAAAAGGAGCTGCTCCGGAGATTGGGAATTCGCTCTACCTGAGTGAGATACCCTTCGGTACCATCATTCACAATGTTGAGCTGAGACCGGGCCAGGGAGGGAAAATGGCAAGGAGTGCAGGCTCTTATGCCCAACTCATGTCGAGGGAAGGAAAATATGCGATATTGAAACTTCCCTCCGGTGAAACCAGGATGATCCTCCAGAGTTGCAAAGCAACCGTCGGCATGGTTTCCAATGCCGAACACAACCTTGAAGTATCAGGCAAAGCAGGCAGGTCGAGATGGCTTGGCAGAAGGCCCAGAACCCGTGGCGTAGTGATGAACCCCGTTGATCATCCCATGGGTGGCGGCGAAGGAAGGGCTTCAGGTGGCCACCCGAGATCGCGCAAGGGGCTGCCTTCGAAAGGTTACAAAACCAGATCGAATCACAAGGAATCAGATAAATATATCATTGACAGGAGAAAAAAATAGCACAGAACTATGAGCAGGTCACTTAAAAAAGGTCCGTATATTCATTACAAGCTTGATAAGAAAGTTCAGCAGAATATTGAATCCAACAAAAAAAGCGTCATCAAGACATGGTCAAGGGCTTCAATTATATCTCCTGACTTTGTCGGGCAGACAATAGCAGTGCATAATGGAAATAAATTCATACCGGTTTATGTAACCGAAAACATGGTAGGGCACAAGCTGGGCGAATTTGCGCCAACCAGGATTTTCCGTGGTCATGCCGGCAGTAAGGATAAAGGTAAAAGATAAAAAACTTTCAAAATGGGAGAAAGAAAACGCATAAAAGCAGAAGCAAATAAGGCAGCCAGGAAGAAAACATTCTATGCAAGGATGAACAACTGCCCGTCTTCACCCAGAAAAATGAGGCTGGCGGTGGGGCTTATCAGGGGATTGCCTGTTGAACAGGCTTTGCATATCCTGAAACATTCCCCGCTGGATGCTTCTGTCGGGCTTTACAGTCTTCTCAGGTCAGCTATTTCAAACTGGCAGAACAAGAATGAGGGATCCAGGATAGAGGATGCCAGTCTGTATGTAAAGGAAATATGGGTTGACGGCGGCAGGATGCTCAAAAGGATACAGCCGGCGCCCCAGGGAAGGGCCCACCGTATAAGGAAGAGGTCAAATCATGTCACTCTGATCATCGACAGTGCAGTTAACGTTACGAAATAACCAATATTTGAATAATTAATGGGACAAAAAACAAATCCGATAGGACTTAGGTTAGGGATCATCCGGGGCTGGGATTCAAACTGGTACGGCGGAAAAAAATATGATCAGAAGATCATCGAAGATGACAATATCCGCAAGTATCTGCATGCCCGTTTATCAAAAGCCGGAATTTCAAAAATTTTCATTGAAAGAACCCTCAAACTTGTTACGGTTACCATATACACGGCACGACCAGGTATTATCATTGGAAAGGGAGGGCAGGAAGTCGACAAGCTTAAGGAAGAACTCAAGAAACTTTCCGGGAAAGAGATACAGATCAATATCTCTGAGATCAAAAGGCCTGAGTTGGATGCTGTGATCGTTGCCAACACAGTGGCAAAACAGATTGAAGGAAGGATTTCGTACAGGAGGGCCATTAAAACTGCCATTGCCTCTTCCATGCGTATCGGCGCTGAGGGAATTAAAGTGCAGATTTCCGGGAGGCTTGGAGGAGCTGAAATGGCCCGGGGTGAAATATACAAGGAAGGGAGGATACCACTCCATACACTTCGTGCCGACATCGACTACGCTTTGTGTGAAGCGCACACAACATACGGAAGAATAGGTGTAAAAGTGTGGATTTGCAAAGGTGAAATTTACGGAAAGCCTGATCTTCACCCCGAAAAAGAACAGGGCAAGATGAAACCCGCCCCCAGTGGACGTGGAAAAAGAAGAAGATAGTTAAAAATCTTATAAAAAGTTGGGCAAATGTTACAACCGAAAAAAACAAAATACAGAAAGCAGCAAAAAGGAAAAATGAAGGGTAACTCCATGAGGGGGAACCAACTTGCTTTCGGATCTTTCGGAATCAAAACACTGGAGGAGGCCTGGATCACCGGAAGACAGATTGAAGCTGCGAGGCAGGCTGTGACACGTCACATGAAACGTGAAGGCCAGATATGGATCAGAATATTTCCGGATAAACCCATTACCAAAAAACCCGCCGAAGTCAGGATGGGAAAAGGAAAAGGAGCTCCTGAAATGTTCGTTGCAAGGGTCACTCCGGGTAGAATCATGTTTGAAGCGGAAGGCGTCTCCTTCGAGGTCGCTAAGGAAGCCCTCAGACTGGCTGCCCAGAAATTGCCCGTGGCAACCAAGTTTATTGTCAGAAGAGATTACGTACAAGAATAAAATAATTTTTCCATGAAACAGGAAGTGATCAGCGAACTCTCTACCCCAGAACTTATCGAAAGACTGGAAGATGAATCAAAGCAACTGGTTAAACTAAGGCTCAACCATAGTGTTTCACCCATTGAAAACCCCATGAAGTTAAAAGCCTACCGTAGAACCATTGCCCGGATTAAAACAGAGTTGAGAAAAAGGCAACTTCAGGAAGTAAAAAACGATAATAAGTAAAATGATGGAACTCAGAAAATTAAGAAAAGAACGTATAGGCATTGTTACCAGTGACAAAATGCAAAAATCCATTGTTGTTGTCGTTGAACGCAAAGTAAAACATCCCATTTACGGGAAGTTTGTGAAAAAGACATCCAAGTTTATCGCTCATGACGAAAACAATGACTGCCATCAGGGTGATAAAGTCAGGATTATGGAAACGAGGCCTTTGAGCAAAAACAAGTGCTGGAGATTAGTTGAAATCATTGAAAGGGCAAAATAACCATGGTACAACAAGAATCAATATTGGCTGTTGCAGATAACAGCGGGGCAAAAGAAGTCCTCTGTATTAGAGTCCTGGGTGGAACAGGAAAAAGGTATGCAGGTATAGGCGACAAGATTGTTGTCACCGTGCGTCATGCTTTGCCTTCAGGCAACATAAAAAAGGGAACAGTTATCAAAGCGGTTGTCGTCAGAACAAAAAAAGAGAAAAGAAGAAATGACGGTTCTTACATCAGGTTTGATGACAATGCCGTTGTGCTCCTCAATAATGCAGGTGAGATGATAGGTACACGTATTTTTGGACCCGTGGCCCGTGAATTAAGGGAGAAACAATATATGAAAATAGTTTCATTAGCTCCTGAGGTGCTTTAAACAATTTGTGTTATGATAAAAAAAATGTTTATTAAAAAAGGGGATACGGTGATGGTCATTGCCGGTTCCTATAAAGGGCAGCAAGGCCGGGTATTATCTGTCAATGCCGATAAATACAAAGCCGTAGTGGAAGGAGTTAACATGTTGTCGAAGCATGCCAAACCCAGTTCGGATAATCCCAAGGGGGGCATTATCAAAAAAGAAGGACTGATTCATCTTTCCAATCTCAAACTGATCGACAGCTCAGGAAAACCGGGCAGAATTGGAAGGAAAATCGATGATAAGACACAGAAGTCAGTACGTTACTCGAAAAAAACAGGGGAGGTAATTAAGTGATGAAATACACACCGAGATTAAAGTCGAAATATAAAGAAGAAATTGCTCCTGCATTGGTAAAGCAATTTAATTACAGTAGTGTAATGCAGGTTCCCAGGCTTCTAAAAATCTCTGTAAACCAGGGATTGGGATCGGCCATCGCGGACAAAAAGCTCATTGATTCGGGCATGGATGAAATGACGATGATTACAGGGCAGAAAGCTGTTGCCACCCGTTCAAAAAAGGACATTTCTAACTTCAAGCTTAGAAAAGGAATGCCGGTGGGTGTCAGGGTTACCCTCAGAGGTGACAGAATGTATGAGTTTCTTGACAGGCTTATTTCTGTAGCCATTCCCAGGGTCAGGGATTTCAGAGGCGTCAATGACAAAGGCTTCGACGGACGGGGAAACTATACCTTCGGAGTCACCGAGCAGATCATTTTTCCTGAAATTGATATTGATAAAATCAATAAGATCAATGGTATGGACATTACCTTTGTTACTTCAGCAGGTACGGACAGGGAGTGCCTTGCATTGCTGAAAGAATTCGGTTTACCTTTTAAAAATCAAAACAGATAAGCATTATGGCAAAAGAATCCATGAAGGCCAGGGAAGTCAAGCGTTTGAAGATGGTTGAGAAATATGCAGAGAAACGTGCCGCCTTGAAGGCTGCAGGAGATTATACGGCTTTGCAAAAGCTTCCAAGGAACTCTTCGTATATCAGGATACATAACAGGTGTAAGCTGTCGGGCAGACCCAAAGGTTATATGCGGCAGTTTGGGCTTTCACGTATCAACTTCCGTGAGATGGCTCTTCAAGGCCTCATCCCCGGAGTAACAAAAGCAAGTTGGTAAGAAAAATAAGTTAATTATATGAACACAGATCCAATTGCAGATTATTTGACAAGGGTCAGGAACGCCCTGAAGGCGAATCACAGAATCGTGGAAATACCCGCATCAAACATGAAAAAGGCGATCACTAAAATAATGTTTGAAAAGGGATATATCCTGAACTATAAATTTGAAGATGAACCCTGGCCGGGGGTGATCAAGATAGCTCTGAAATACCATCCGGTAACAAAATTGCCGGCAATCAACAGTCTTACCCGGATAAGCAAACCCGGCTTGAGAAAATATTCAAACGCAAAAGACTTACCCAGGGTTTTGAACGGACTTGGGGTTGCACTTATCTCCACTTCACAGGGAATTATGACCGACAAGGAAGCAAAGAAACTTAACATTGGCGGTGAAGTCATTTGTTTTATCAGTTAAAGAAAGGGAAATAAAATGTCAAGAATCGGAAAATTACCTATCAGCATTCCCCAGGGTGTCACAATCAATGTTGACAGTAATAATAAAGTTACGGTAAAAGGAAATCTGGGCGAGTTGGAGCAACAGGTTGATACTTTCATTAAAGTAGAGATTGAAGACGGTTTTCTGAAATTGGAAAGGGAATCGGATGAAAATGAACAACGTGCCAAGCATGGATTATACCGTTCACTTCTTGCCAATATGATTACCGGGGTTTCGCAGGGATTCACCATTGAGCAGGAACTGGTGGGAGTGGGTTACAAGGTCGAAGCAAAAGGCCGTATGCTGGAACTTTCGCTGGGTTATTCCCACAATATCATTTTTGAACTTCCCGTTGAGGTAAGTGTTCAAACCATTACCGAAAGGGGGAAGAATCCCAGGATCATACTGAACTCACATGACAAGCAACTGATTGGGCAGGTGGCCGCAAAAATAAGATCATTCAGAAAACCGGAGCCTTACAAAGGAAAAGGCATACTGTTCAAGGGTGAGGTTATGCGCCGGAAAGCCGGTAAAGCTGCTGCAGAGAAATAATAATCACAAATAATATTCTGTTAGTGATGGCTATTAAAAACAAAAAGCAATACAGAAGATTCCGGATCAAGATGAGAATCCGGAAACATGTCAGCGGAACATACGAAAGACCCAGAATGTCAGTTTTCAGAAGCAATAAAGGGATTTATGTGCAACTGATCGATGATTTCAAAGGGGTGACTATTCTGACAGCGTCCTCCAGAGACGAAGGGATGGATGAAAAAAAGACCAATAAAGTTGAACAAGCCAGGAGGGTTGGGGAAACCATCGCAAAAAAGGCTGTCGATGCCGGCATTCAATCTGTGGTTTTCGATAGAAACGGTTATTTATATCATGGCAGGGTTAAAGCTTTGGCTGAAGCTGCCAGGGAAGGTGGATTAAAATTCTAATTATCATGCCAAACGTAAATATCAAAAGAGTTAAGTCAAGTGAGATCGAATTCAAAGACCGGCTGGTTAAGATCAAAAGGGTCACCAAAGTAACCAAAGGCGGCAGGACATTCAGCTTTTCAGCCATTGTTGTGGTTGGGAATGAGAAAGGTGTCGTTGGTTATGGACTTGGTAAAGCCAAAGAAGTTACTGCAGCAATCGCCAAAGGGATTGACGATGCGAAGAAAAACCTGATCAAGGTGCCAGTGTTGAATGGAACTTTGCCTCACGAACAGAACGGAAAGTATTGTGGTGCAAGAGTTTTTCTAAAACCGGCCGCTCCGGGTACCGGGGTTATTGCGGGAGGCGCTATGAGGGCCGTTCTTGAGAGTGTCGGGGTTAAAGATGTTCTTGCAAAATCAAAAGGATCTTCAAACGCCCATAGTGTGGTTAAAGCAACCATTGATGCACTCATCCAGCTCAGAGATCCTGCAACGATTGCACAGCTCAGAAATATTCCGATAGAAAAAGTTTTTAATGGTTGAAAAAATACTGAGAGATGAAAAAGATCAGAATAAAACAGGTCCGCAGCGGGATTGGACGCCCTGCCACACAGAAAAGGACACTGGAAGCATTGGGTCTCAGGAAAATGAATCACGAAAGAGTGGTGGAAGGTTCGCCCC
Source organism: Bacteroidales bacterium (assembly GCA_016927695.1). Taxonomy (GTDB): domain Bacteria; phylum Bacteroidota; class Bacteroidia; order Bacteroidales; family JAFGHD01; genus JAFGHD01. The sequence goes on along the minus strand of JAFGME010000068.1, from coordinate 69,764 downwards.
AGATATTGGGAATGATCGAAAAAGTGAAACACCTCTTGGAGGTGGAAGAATTATAATTTAATGAGGAAACAGATATAAACTATGGACTTAAGTAATCTTAAACCGGCAAAAGGTTCTGTAAAGAACAACAAAAGAGTTGGAAGGGGCCAGGGATCAGGCAGAGGCGGAACTTCTACCAGAGGGCATAAAGGAGCGCAATCGCGATCTGGTTATAGCAGAAAGATTGGTTTTGAAGGAGGTCAGATGCCACTCCACAGAAGAGTGCCCAAATTCGGCTTTAAAAACATCAACAGGGTTGATTACAGAGGGGTTAATGTGGATTTGATCCAGAAACTGGCAGAAGAAAAGAACCTTACTGCCATTGATCCTCTGGTATTGATTGAAAACGGTCTGGCCGGTAAAAACGACTTAATTAAAATCCTGGGCCGGGGCGAACTGAATGTGAAATTGGAAGTGACAGCCCATGCTTTTACCAAAAAGGCAAAGGAAGCAATTGAATCACTGGGAGGCTCTGCAATAAAATTATAACCGAATGAAAAGATTAATACAGACCATCAGGAATATATATAAAATTGAGGAACTGCGAAACAGGATTCTTTACACCCTTGGTATTATCCTGATTTACAGGTTGGGAGCGTATGTGGTGCTTCCCGGAGTTGATCCGGACCAACTTACCAATCTGCAGAATCAAACCAGCGAAGGATTGCTCGGACTCCTTAATATGTTTTCGGGTGGGGCTTTTTCCAATGCAAGTATCTTTGCGTTAGGAATCATGCCTTACATTTCAGCCTCCATTGTTGTGCAGTTGCTGGGGATGGCTATCCCTTACTTCCAGAAGCTGCAGAAAGAAGGCGAAAGCGGAAGAAGAAAGATCAATCAGATCACCCGTTATCTTACCGTGATCATCCTTGTATTCCAGTCGCCAGGGTATATCGCCAATCTGGTCAGGCAACTTCCTCCCGAAGGAATTTATCCATTTGACCCATCAACAACCTCCCACAGCATTTTATCCTTTTTTGGAATATCATCCATAGTAATCCTCACGGCAGGATCCATGTTTATTATGTGGCTGGGTGAAAAAATCACCGATAAAGGAATAGGCAACGGTATTTCCCTCATCATCATGATCGGTATCATTGCACGTTTGCCATTTGCACTCTTCGGCGAATTTGTTTCACGTATGGAAGAAAAAGGCGGAGGAGGCCTGGTCTATTTTGTGCTTGAGATTGTGGTGTTGATTTTTGTCATACTTATCTCGATTTTGCTTGTTCAGGGAACGCGGAAAATACCCGTTCAATACGCCAAGAGGATTGTCGGAAACAAACAGTATGGCGGGGTCAGGCAATACATACCCCTGAAGGTGAATGCCGCGGGGGTTATGCCCATTATCTTTGCCCAGGCCATTATGTTCCTGCCGATTACCCTCGTTGGGTTTACCTCCTCTGAGGCCCTCACAGGATTTGCTGCTGCGTTTTCAAATATCAACGGGTTCTGGTACAACTTCACCTTCTTTGTTATGATCATCCTGTTTACTTATTTTTATACCGCTATTACCATTAACCCGAATCAGATGGCGGATGATATGAAAAAGAACGGTGGCTTTATACCGGGGGTTAAACCTGGAAGAAAAACAGCAGAGTTTATTGACAATGTAATGTCGCGAATTACATTACCAGGATCTATCTTCCTGGGTTTTGTCGCTATTTTACCTGCCATTGTAAGCCTTTTCGGCGTGAGCACACAATTTGCACAGTTTTATGGCGGAACCTCTTTGCTGATCCTTGTGGGAGTTGTGCTGGATACATTGCAGCAAATTGAAAGTCACCTTCTGATGAGGCATTATGACGGACTTACTAAATCGGGCAGGATTAAAGGGAGGTCATCAATGAGTATGACCGGGTAATTTTGGGTGGACTATGTTATGGTTTATTGTAAGACGGAAGAAGAAATTGAGTTAATAAAAGAAAGTTCTTTGCTTGTTGGCAAAACCCTGGCTGAAATAGCCAGGCATATTCGGCCCGGTGTGAAAACCATTTTTCTGGACCAGTTGGCCGAGCAGTTTATCAGGGACCATGGAGCCAAACCGGGATTTAAGGGATACAACGGATTTCCATACACCCTGTGTATTTCTGTAAATGATCAGGTGGTACACGGGATGCCGGGAGAAAGGGAGCTGAAAGACGGAGACATTGTTTCCATCGATTGCGGCACCCTGAAAAACGGCTACTACGGCGACTCTGCCTACACTTTTGCAGTGGGACATGTGAATAGCGGAGTGGCTGAGTTAATGGAACGGACAAAACAATCCCTTTATCTTGGGATCGGACAGGCAGTTGCAGGAAACAGAGTGGGTGATATTGGTTTTGCTGTTCAGAGCTATGTGGAATCCTATGGTTATTCAGTGGTCAGGGATCTTGTAGGGCATGGATTGGGCAGAAAACTGCACGAAAAACCGGAAGTCCCCAATTATGGAAAAAGAGGTTCCGGGATTAAATTGCTTGAGGGAATGGTACTTGCCGTTGAACCCATGATCAATCTTGGAACCAGGAGGGTGATACAGGAAAACGATGGTTGGACAATACGGACGGCTGACGGATCATGTTCTGCACATTATGAGCATGACATAGTTGTGCGTAAGGGACATGCCGAAATTTTGTCAACATTTGATTATATTGAAGAAGTTTTAAACAGAGAAAAGCAGAATGGCTAAACAGGCTTCTATAGAGCTGGACGGAACGGTAATAGAATCACTTGGAAATGCAATGTTCCGTGTTGAACTGGAAAACGGGCATGTTGTGGTTGCCCATATTTCAGGGAAAATGCGGATGCATTATATCAAGATTTTACCGGGGGACAAAGTGAAGCTTGAAATGTCACCCTACGATTTGACAAAAGGAAGAATAACATACCGTTACAAATAATTGAATTATGAAGGTAAGAGCATCTGTTAAGAAAAGAACTGCGGACTGTAAGATAGTTCGCAGAAAGGGACGTGTGTATGTCATTAATAAAAAAAATCCCAAGTACAAACAAAGACAGGGATAAACAGAATAATTAAATAAATCAGTTCAAACTATGGCAAGAATTGCTGGTGTAGACATACCAAAAAACAAACAAGGCCAAATCGCCTTAACCTATATTTTTGGGATCGGAAGATCAACAGCGCAGAAAATACTTGACGAGGCGGAAGTTGATCGTCAGAAAAAAGTTCAGGAATGGACCGACGATGAGCAAACAAGAATCAGGAATGTCATCGGGGCATCTTTAAAGGTGGAAGGTGAGTTGCGTTCTGAAATCCAGATGAATATCAAAAGGCTGATGGACATTGGCACATACCGTGGCATCAGACACCGTATCGGCTTGCCGGTCCGCGGTCAGAGCACAAAAAACAATGCCCGTACAAGGAAAGGAAGAAGAAAGACGGTGGCCAATAAAAAGAAGGCACCCAAAGGCTAAGAAGTAGAAATTAGTGAAAAAAAAGAGATATGGCTAAAACATCCAGAAGTACAAAAAAAAGGGTTGTTAAGGTTGAAGCCAATGGCAGGGCTTACGTCAGTGCCTCCTTCAACAACATCATTGTTTCGTTGACGAATAACTCCGGTCAGGTGATATCGTGGGCGTCAGCAGGAAAGATGGGATTCAAAGGCTCCAAGAAAAACACCCCGTATGCTGCCCAAATGGCAGCAACGGAATGCTCAAAAGTGGCGTATGATCTTGGACTCCGCAAAGTGAAGGTGTATGTTAAAGGCCCCGGAGCCGGAAGAGAATCGGCAATAAGGACGATACATACCAGTGGGATCGAGGTCGCTGAAATTATCGACATAACTCCGTTACCGCATAACGGTTGCAGGCCTCCCAAAAGAAGAAGGGTTTGATTGATATTATTAACAACAGCAAATTTTTTTGAAAGATGGCAAGATATATCGGACCAAAATCCAAAATAGCTAGGAAATTTAAGGAGCCTATTTACGGGCCGGATAAATATTACGAACGAAAGAATTATCCTCCCGGAATGCATGGGTCTTCCAAAAGAAGAAGAAAACAGTCTGAATACGGTGTTCAGCTGCAGGAAAAGCAGAAGGCAAAATATACCTATGGTATTCTCGAACGGCAGTTTAAAGGCATCTTTGAAAGGGCATCACGAAAAAAAGGGATTACTGGTGAAATATTGCTGCAATTAATTGAAGCCCGTTTAGACAATGTGGTTTACCGCATGGGAATAGCCCCGACAAGGGCGGGAGCACGGCAGTTGGTATCACACAGGCATATTACAGTAAACGGCGAGGTGGTCAATGTTCCTTCTTACACCTTACGCTCCGGTGATATTGTAGGAGTCAGGGAAAAATCCCGGTCACTTGAGGTGATCACCAATTCACTGGCATCGAGAAGCAATGCCTATTCATGGCTTGAATGGGATGAAAACCTGATGAAAGGTAAGTTCATGAATTATCCACCAAGGGAAGAAATCCCTGAAAATATCAAGGAACAATTGATCGTGGAATTATATTCAAAATAGTGTTTGTCCTATTTATAACTTAAAATATACAATAAATGGCCATTTTAGCATTTCAAAAACCAGAAAAAGTTATCATGATCGAGGCCGACGAATTCAAGGGTGTCTTTGAATTTCGTCCGCTTGAACCGGGTTTTGGAATAACTATAGGCAATGCTCTGAGACGAATATTGCTGTCGTCACTCGAAGGTTTTGCGATAACATCCATTAAAATTGAGAGTGTGGAGCAGGAATTCTCGAGCATTAAAGGTGTGGTGGAAGATGTAACGGATATTGTACTGAATCTGAAAAAAATAAGATTCAGGCGGCAGATCGATTCTGAAAGCAGTGAAAAAGCCCGTATTGTTATTGGAGACCAGGATGTGTTTAAGGCCGGTGATATAAACAAATTCCTGTCTGTTTTTCAGGTACTTAACCCGGATGTTGAAATCTGTCACATGGATCAGGGGGTTAAATTATCCATCGACATCTCCATCGAAAAAGGACGCGGATACGTGCCGGCAGAGGAAAACAAAATCCTGAATGCACCGGTAGGAACAATATTTATTGACTCCATCCATACCCCGGTTAAAAATGTCAGGTACAGTGTTGAGAATTTCAGGGTGGAGCAGAAAACCGACTATGAAAAGCTAATTTTGGAGATCATAACGGATGGCTCCATTCATCCGAAAGAAGCACTTAAAGAGTCGGCCAAAATTCTGATTCACCATTTCATGCTGTTTTCTGATGAGAAAATTAAACTTGAAACGGAAGAAAAAGCGGTTACTGAAGAATTTGACGAGAGCTCTCTGCATACCCGTCAGCTTTTGAAAACAAAACTGGTTGATCTTGACCTTTCCGTCAGGGCATTGAATTGCCTGAAAGCTGCCGATGTGGAATCGCTTGGCGACCTGGTGCAGTTTAATAAAAACGATTTGCTGAAATTCAGAAATTTTGGAAAAAAATCACTGACAGAACTCGAAGAGCTGGTGAAATCAAAGGGGCTTGAGTTTGGAATGAATATTTCGAAGTATAAATTAGATAAGGAATAATTGAGATGAGACACAGGAAAAATTTCAATCATTTATCAAGGAAAAGCGAACACAGGAAGGCAATGCTGGCCAATATGGCCACCTCGCTCATCATGCATAAACGGATCAACACCACCCTTGCAAAAGCCAGGGCATTGAGGACTTATGTAGAGCCCCTGATTACAAAATCCAAACTCGACACCACCCATTCAAGAAGGGTTGTGTTCAGCTATCTGCAAAGCAAGGATGCTGTTACTGAACTTTTCAGGGAAGTTTCCGTAAAGGTGGCAGAAAGACCGGGAGGATATACCAGGATCATCAAAACCGGCACAAGATTGGGCGACAATGCCGAAATGTGCCTGATTGAACTGGTTGACTTCAATGAAAACCTTCTTGGCGCACAGGATACCGGAAAATCTAAAACTGCAAGGAGAAGAAGGGGCGCCGGCAAGAAAAAAGCCGAAGTCTCTGCAGATGAAAAACCAGCTGTTGTAAAGAAATCTGCCAATGAACCACCCGTTGCTAAAAAACCTGCTGTTGCAGAAACCGGGGATAAGGTAACCGCTCCGGAACAGGTAAAAGAAAGCCCGGAAGTGAAAACCGAAGAAAAAGCCCCGGAAGCCATCATAGAGGAAAATGCCGGGAACTCTGAAGATGTTAAGGATGAAGGCGAAACACCGGATACTAAGGGTGATGATTCCGCCCCTGAAAAGAAATAATGCAGAGGAATAAAATCTGTTAATAAAAAATATCATGAAAAGGATAGGGCTGCGGGCTTTATCCTTTTTCAATAATATGAAAAAATATGAGTACAATACTTAGTCTGTTTGCAAGGCAAATCCTTGATTCAAGAGGGAATCCCACCATTGAGGTGGATGTGGTTACCGATTCGGGCATCATCGGAAGGGCATCTGTTCCTTCAGGCGCATCCACAGGAATCCATGAAGCGATTGAGTTAAGAGATGGAGACAAAAAGCGGTTTTCAGGGAAAGGCGTTCTTAAAGCCATACACAATGTCAATAATATTCTGAACGAAGAATTACGAGGTTATTATATTACGGATCAGAATGATATCGATCATCGCATGATCGAAATTGATGGCACGGAGAATAAGGCCAATCTCGGGGCGAACGCCATACTTGGGGTTTCCCTTGCCGTGGCTCATGCTGCCGCCCTTTCTACCGATCAGTCACTGTTCCGCTATATTGGCGGGGTAAATGCCAATACCCTTCCTATACCTATGATGAATATCCTGAACGGAGGATCTCATGCCGATAATAGTATTGATATTCAGGAGTTTATGATCATGCCCGCCGGAGCTCCAACTTTCGCAGAGGCGCTGAGAATGGGCGCTGAGGTTTTTCATCATCTGAAAGAAGTGCTGAAAAAAGGAGGGTATTCAACCAATGTCGGCGACGAAGGCGGGTTTGCTCCCAACCTCAAATCTAATGAGGAAGCGCTGAAAGTCATTATTAAAGCCATAGAAAAGGCCGGATATAAACCCGGAACAGACATTTATATTGCTCTTGATCCTGCATCTTCAGAATATTACAATCCAGACGAGAATGTTTATGAATTCAAATGGTCAACCAAAGATAAGCTCAGCCCGGCGCAGATGGTCGATTTTTGGGCCGACTGGGTAGCCCGGTATCCTGTGATTTCCATTGAAGACGGCATGGCTGAAGATGATTGGGACGGCTGGAAGATCATGACCAAAAAGCTTGGAAATAAAATACAACTTGTGGGCGACGATATTTTTGTAACCAATACAAAGAGACTTTCTGAAGGAATTAAAAAAGGAATTGCAAATTCCATACTTGTTAAAGTTAACCAGATAGGCACACTCACTGAAACCATTGATGCCGTAAATCTTGCCTACAGAAACGGATATACTGCCGTGATCAGCCACAGATCAGGCGAAACAGAAGACACCACCATTGCTGACCTCTCTGTGGCCCTGAACACAGGGCTGATCAAAACCGGTTCGGCAAGCAGGTCAGACAGGATTGCCAAGTATAACCAGTTGCTTAGAATTGAAGAGCAACTCGAAGGACAGGCAAAGTTCCCCGGAAAGGGGTTTAAATACTGCAGGTGATTATAAAAGCCCGGATTCCCAGATGATGAAAGCATAAACAGCATACCTCGGGAATCTCGAAAGAGCATATAAGAGGTATTTGCCGGCGGGATAATTCAGTGACCCAACCAGTATGCTGATTGCCGAAAAGGGCAGGGGGGTCAGTGCGGCTACAAGTATCAGAAAAAAACCGTATTTCGTTAACAGGGAATGATATTTTCCCAAGAATCTCCTTCTCAGGTACCTGTAATACCTTGTATTGTTCAGGTATTTCCCGAAAAGAAACCCTGAAGTGCCCGCAATATAAGAAATCAATGAAAACAGGGTAACATAGAAAATATAGTGATTCAGTGTTTCAAATTTCAACGCCCATATCATGAACATTTCAGGAGGAATGATACCCAAAAGAAATTCCGACAGGCAATAAATGGTCAGGATGAGCGGGGTATTATCAAGGAATGGCTGGAGATAAGCATTGAAATCAGGATTTACATGTTTCCTTGCCAAAACAAACACAACGATGAGTATGATCAGCCATAAAAGCCCTTTCAGAAAGTTGCTCAAAAAAAAACGGGCTTTTTCGTTTATACTTATTTGGACCATGGCAAATCAATTAACTCTTTTAAGAACAAGGGCTGTACGGTGGGTGACGTATAATTTAAGTGTATTGGCGCCGCCGGCTTTTATGAAGGTTGGATACAACATGCTTTCATCCGTTCGTCCGTATCCTCCAAACGCCGGGTGATCAGAATTCAGGATAATCCGGTATTGACCGGCTTCCGGCATTGTGAATTCGTAATCAGGAATAGAGTTGCTGACATGAAAATTGAGGATGAATATCAATCCTTTTCTGTCAAAAATGATGGTTTTGTTGTATTCGTCGATGTTCAGTTCGCGGGCATATTCATGCTGAAAAACATTGTTTTCTTTGAAAACCCTGATCATGGCTTTATCAAAAGCAGCAAGGTATTTGTATTTCAGTGATGGATCATCAACGAGCGACCACTGACGTCTGGCGTACTTGTAGCTCCAGTTGTTTCCTTCGCGCGGGAAGTCGATCCATTCCGGATGACCGAATTCATTTCCCATGAAATTCATGTATGCATTTCCACCTGCGGCAAGGGTAAACAACCTTATCATTTTATGCAGGGCAATACCCCTTTCGATAATCAGGTTGTCGCTTCCTTCATGCATATTCCAGTACATCTCTTTATCCATGAGCCAAAACGCAAGGGTTTTATCTCCCACCAGGGCCTGATCATGAGATTCGGCGTAGGCCACGGTTTTCACTCCGGGTAGCCGGTTATTGAGTATGTTCCATGCTTCACGCATATCCCATTCCTCGTCTTTCTTTTCCTTAAGATACCGGATCCAGAAATCAGGAATGGCCATCCCGAGACGGTAATCGAATCCCACGCCTCCCTCACGCACAGAAAAGCATAGCCCGGGCATTCCCGTGACATCTTCCGCTATGGTGATACAATCACTCTTGAGCCTGTGGGCAAGAACATTTGCCAGCTGAAGGTATGTCACAGCATCCCACTCCACACCCTGCTTAAAGTATTTTTCACGGCTGTCGATGGGCTCGTTGCCATGATGGAAGTACATCATTGATCCTACTCCGTCGAACCTGAAACCATCGAAATGAAATTCCCTGATCCAGTATTTGATGTTTGACAACAAAAACCGAAGCACTTCAGTTTTTCCATAATCAAAGAGTTTTGAATCCCATTGAGGATGCTCCCCCCTGGCGCCGGCATGAAAATAAAGGGAATCCGAACCATCGAATTCATTGATTCCTTCGTTGATGTTTTTCACAGTATGCGAATGAACTATGTCGAGGATAACTGCAATACCCATCTTATGTGCTTCCCTGATGAGTTCCCTGAGATCGCCAGGCGTACCGAAGCGTGAGGAAGGTGCGAAAAAATTGCTTATGTGATATCCGAAAGAACCATAGTAGGGATGCTCCTGAATGGCCATGAGTTGTATGGCGTTGTAACCTCCCTCTCTGATCCTTGGTAAAATGTTTTCAGTAAATTCTTTATAGGAGCCGATCCCTTCTTTTTCCTGCGCCATTCCAACATGGCACTCATAAATGTACAGGCCTTCCGTTCCCGGAGTCCTGAAATCATCACCGTTCCAGTCGAACCGCGGGGGATTCCATATCTGCCCGGTAAAATCCTTGGTTTTATCATCCTGGATCACCCTCTTGATATAAGCCGGGATCCGATATTGTAAACCCTTTACTGAATCTACAATTACTTTGACTTTGCTGCCATGAACAAAACTGTCATTATACTTTTTGTCATCCAGAAATATTTCCCATATTCCAAATTCATCCCGGGTGAGAGGATGGGAAAATTTCTCCCAGCGGTTGAAATCACCGGTAAGATAAAGAGCTTTGGCTGCAGGGGCCCATTCCCTGTAATACCATCCGCCATCTGCTTTGCTGTGGTTGATGCCGAAATACTTATAACCGTCAGCGAATTTAACAAGGCCACCAAATTCATTTTCAATTTCATCAAGCCTTTGGGCAAATCTTTGAAACCGGTCATTGATATCCGATTCGCTTGGGATAAGCCACGAATCATGCTCTATAATCTTAAGTTTCTTTTTGGCCATATTTGTTGATTACCTGAAAACAAAATTACGTAAAGGTTTGTTTTCTTAATAATCGCTAAAATTAGTATTTAAAATAATAGCAACCATATTAAATTCCGGTTATGGAAATGAATGAAGTCCTTGAAAAGCTGCCCCGCCATTTGCTGAACCTGGTCATTGACCAGCCATATAATGAGTACACTGCACGTGATCATTCGGTTTGGAGATATGTTATGAGGCAGAATATCAACTACCTGCCCGGTGTTGCTCACCATTCTTATCTGAAGGGTTTGAAGAAGACAGGCATCACTGTTGAAAAGATACCCCACATGTACGGGATGAACCGTATCCTGAAAGAAATCGGATGGGCTGCTGTGGCTGTTGATGGTTTTATACCCCCATCGGCCTTCATGGAATTCCAGGCTTACAATGTTCTTGTAATTGCAGCAGATATACGTCCCATCAGTCAGATAGAATACACTCCGGCCCCCGACATCCTTCATGAAGCGGCAGGGCATGCGCCCATCATTGCAGATGCTGAATATGCAGAATATCTCAGATTTTTCGGAGAGATTGGTTCGAAGGCATTTCCCTCGGCGCACGACAAAAAGGTGTATGAAGCCATCAGGCACCTCAGCATACTTAAAGCCGATCCATATACCCCGAAAAATCAAATTGATATCGCTGAAAAGCGCCTCAGACTGCTGGAAAGTGAAAAAAGCGAACTTTCCGAACTTGCTCTTATACGTAACCTGCACTGGTGGACGGTAGAATACGGGCTGACCGGTGATCTGAAAAACCCAAAGATTTATGGGGCAGGGCTTTTGTCTTCCATCGGGGAGAGCTACTCCTCAATGCAACCGGAGGTAAAAAAAATTCCTTATTCGTCAGATGCCGCTCATTACAATTTTGATATCACAACAAAACAGCCGCATCTTTTTATAACTCCTGATTTCAAGCGCCTTACAGCAGTGCTGGATGAATTTGCGGACACGATGGCGCTACGTACCGGAGGTTACAAAGGCCTGGTAAAAGCTGTTGATTCCGCACAGCCTTCCACCTGTGTATTGTCTTCCGGCTTACAAATCGCCGGGGTTTTTTCTGAAGTCATTGAGGATAACGGGGAACCTGTTTATCTTAAGTTGTCAGGAAAAACTTTGCTTGCCTTTGCCGGAAAACAACTGGATGGTCATGGCACAGACTACCATAAAGACGGATTTGGTTCGCCTGTGGGCAGGATCAAAGGCTTTCAGAAACCGCCGGAATACATCCGGATAGAAGAACTGGAAAAACTGAAAGGCAAATCGGGCAAAACAACCCTTGAATTTAATTCGGGGGTAAGTGTGACCGGAAACCTGACCGGGCATCTGAACAGGGATGGAAAACTGCTTCTTCTGAGTTTCAGCAATTGCCTTGTGACCTATCAAGGTAAAGTCCTGTTTGATCCGGCATGGGGAAATTTTGATATGGCAATAGGGGAGAGGGTGGATTCTGTTTTCTGTGGCCCGGTTGATCCGGAAGCATTCGGACTTCAATATGAGGCTCCTCTGGAAAAGACACATAAGATTGAACATAAGGAAGAATCGTTACGGCTTTTTTCCCTTTACCGGGAGGTCTCCGAAATGAGGAGTGAAAACAATGCGGATATTTCAGGATTGAAGCAAATATTTGAAAATCTAAGGAAAAACTTCCCCGCCGAATGGCTGTTGCCTCTTGAGATTATTGAATTATCGGATGAAAAGAAAAACTCCGGATGGCATAAGGAACTGAGGGATTATCTTCTGACGCTGGCGGAAAAGGAAAATTCCCTGAAAACACTCATAAACAATGGTGTAGCTCTTGCAAAAAAGCAGAGTGCAGGAAATTAATGGAGCATCACAATGGATAATCCATAATTCAGAGGCAGAGTAAAACTTTCAGAGCCTGTTCAGGTTTACCTTCTGAAAGGAGTTGTTTTGCATAAGCCACCAGTTTTATGTTACGCTCAGATTCGCCCGATGGGGAACCGGCAATATCCCTTATCGCAGCGCTTTTCGAAAATTCAAGGATTTCTTCAGAGGAAGGCATTTTTTCGAGGTTACCCAATTGGCCGAGTTCGTTTCCGGTAAGATGTTCGCTGAATTTAATACTGTCCGGCAGACTGTCAATTCCAATACCCGGCGTTTGCAGGGGTTTTGGCACAATGAATTTTGAATCTCCCGAAGTATGGCAATAATAATCCCCTCCAAGCCTTCCCACCAGTTTGATTTTGTCGGGATCAACCTGTCCTTTTGCATCCAGAATCTTTTCGTCAATATGAATCCTTACAATCCGGCATATCACCAGATTACCGGCTCCGGGTCTGTCACTTGTTTCGATGATTTGCGTCACACTGCATTCAAATTGCACCGGAGATTCCTTTACCCTGAAAGGCTTCACGATGTCTGAGGGCAAAGGGGTTAGCCCCGATTTCAGGAATTCATCCACACCCTTCGGGTATTCCGTGCTGGCAAGGCTTACCTGGTGAACCATATCGAAAGTAACTGCGTTGATTACGACTTCCGGCACCTCTTTCATGTTTTCGTAAGTATGCTTGGTGGTATTGTCCTTACCTCTTCTGGAAGGAGAAAATATCAGCGTCGGAGGGTTGATGCCGAAGGCATTGAAAAAACTGAAAGGGGAAAGGTTACGATTGCCCTTCCTGTCCACAGTGCTTGCCAAAGCAACCGGTCGCGGGACCACAGCCCCCAGGATGAGGTGATGCAGGTCTTTCAACGGGAACGAATCAGGATCGATGTGTTTCAATGTGTATTGTTTTTTGTGAAAGGATTGCCGTTTTCTGTTAAACCGACGGAAGTATTTCAACGCTGCATTCACCGAATCCTATCCTTTGGCCTTTGACGGAATTGAATCCTTTCATTACAATGGTGTCATAATCCCGGATATACTTTCTTTCCGTGCCATCCTGAAGACGGATGGGCTTTGTACCGTTCCAGCTAAGTTCCAGCATGGATCCAAATGAAGAGGCTTCGGGACCGCTGATGGTTCCAGAGGCATACAGGTCGCCGGTACTGATATTGCATCCGTTTGCCGTTTGATGGGCAAGTTGCTGGGCCATGTTCCAATAAAGGTGCTTCATGTTGGACTGGCAGACCCTGGTTTCTTGGCCGTTGTCCTGCCTGAGAAATACTTCCAGTTCAATGTCAAAGCTTCTCTTACCCTTACATCCGAGATAGGGTAAAACTTCGGGATCCTGAACCGGGCCGTCAATTCTGAAAGGCTCCAGCGCCTCAAGTGTTACCACCCAGGGAGAGATGACGGAGGCAAAACTCTTGCCCTGGAAAGGACCTAACGGCACATATTCCCACTTTTGAATATCTCTGGCTGAAAGATCATTAAAAAGCACCAGTCCGAAAATATGATCCTCTGCTTTTTCAACCGGGATAGGTTCTCCGGGTTTGTTTGCATGAGCCGAAATAAATGCCATTTCCAGCTCGAAATCCATACTTTGTGTCGGGCCGAAGAGGGGAGTGTCAGAACCGGCAGGCAAAATTTGCCCCTTTGGCCTGTGTACCCTGGTTCCCGATACAAAAATGGAAGATGCCCGCCCATGATAACCCACAGGAATGTGTTTCCAGTTGGGTAACAGGGCTTTGTCAGGATCCCTGAACATTTTTCCCACATTAACGGCATGTTGCATACTGGAGTAGAAATCTGTGTAATCCCTGATGAATACAGGCATAAGTTCTTTGACTTCCGAAATGTGATGCAATACATCATCCTTTTCTTCGGGTTCATGCCGCAACATTTCACTGCCGGGGCTGAAGATTTCAATAATCCTTTTACGCACTGATTTCCAGGCCGGCCTGCCGAGATCAATGAAGGCGTTGAGGCTTTCCTGCTTGAAAACAGTGATATCGGAAAGATCGAGATCATCAAAATAGCTGTAATCGGCCAACGCGTTAAGATCAATGGCAAAATCGCCGATTCTTGTTGCGCAGCGTACTTTACCGAATTTGTTCCTGATTACGCCAAACGGGATATTGAGCATGGAGAACTCACTGTTGGCAGGGATTTCAAGCCAGCTTTGATTGTTTTTTTCTTTTTTCATAACAAGCCAATGAATGTGTTGCAATTTTATAAAGTTCCTCTACGTTGCTGTTCCCTCTCAATGGATTCAAAAAGGGCTTTGAAATTCCCCTTACCAAAGGATTTTGCTCCTTTCCGCTGAATGATCTCATAAAAAACCGTGGGCCTGTCTTCAACCGGTCTGGTGAAAATTTGCAGCAGATATCCTTCCTCGTCCCTGTCAACCAAGATGTTCAGACTTTTTATATCATCCAGGTTTTCGTCAATTTTACCAACCCTGTCCGGCAATGTTTCATAGTATGCATCAGGGACATACAGGAATTCCACGCCCCTATTTCTGAGTTCTGCCACTGTGTGTATGATGTTGTCGGTGGCCAGGGCCACATGCTGAACCCCCGAACCCCGGTAAAAATCAATGTATTCCTCAATCTGCGATTTGTTCAACCCAGCTGCCGGTTCGTTGATGGGGAATTTTATCCTCATGTTGCTGTTGGCCATCACTTTGCTCATCAAGGCTGTGTATTGTGTTGATATGTCCTTGTCGTCGAATGAAATGAGTTGGGAAAATCCCATCACATCACGGTAAAATGCGGCCCATTTGTCCATTTCTCCCCAGTTGACATTGCCCACCATGTGATCAATGTATTTGAAGCCGGCCTCACGGGTCTGATAGCCGGTTTCCCACTTTACAAATCCCGGAAGAAAAACGCCCTGGTAATTTTTTCTTTCTACAAAAAGATGGACAGTTTCGCCGTAAGTATGTATTCCGGAGATCACAACCTCACCGTTTTCATCGCTGAGGACGAGTGGCTCCATAAAGGGTTTTCCACCCCGTTTCACAGTTTCATCAAAGGATTTCCGCGCATCGTCTACCCAGAGGGCTATTGTTTTCACTCCGTCGCCATGCTGTTTGCAATGTTCTGCAATGTCTGAATCCGGGATAAGCGCTGTGGTAAAAATAAAAGTGACTTTCCCCTGCCGGAGAGCGTAGGAGGTTTTCTCCTTGTCGCCCGTTTCGAGGCCCTTGTAAGCAAGCGGTTGAAATCCGAAAGCCGTTCTGTAATAATAGGCAGCCTGCTTTGCATTGCCTGCATAGAACTCGACAAAATCTGTTCCAAGGATTGGGAGAAAATCTGTATTTAGTTGATTCATAACTATATAAAATTAATTACTTAAACATAAAATTCAACACATTACTCAAGCCATGACTTAAAATAATCCGGGTCTTCTATTCCTGATGCTTCGCTTGTAAGTTTTAAAGGTTTGAAAGTATCCACCATGATTGCAAGCTCATTGGTTTCCTTCTTTCCAATACTTTTATTCACGGTTCCGGGATGAGGACCGTGGGGGATTCCGGTGGGGTGGAGGGTGATCATTCCCTTTTCAACATGTTTCCTGCTCATAAAATCGCCATCCACATAATAAAGCACCTCGTCAGAATCGACATTGCTGTGATAGTAAGGGGCAGGGATGGCCTGCGGGTGATAATCAAATAATCGCGGAACGAAAGCGCATGTGACGAAGTTGTCATTTTCAAATGTCTGATGCACTGGTGGCGGTTGATGGATGCGACCGGTGATGGGCTCAAAATCATGCACGGAAAGGGCAAAGGGATACAGATATCCGTCCCATCCAACCAGGTCAAAAGGATGATACTGATAGAAATATGGGAAAATCATTCCGTCTCTTTTGATTTTGATCAGGAACGAACCCTTTTCATCATGGGTTTCAAGGTTTTCGGGCTTTTTAATGTCCCGCTCACAAAAAGGGGCTTGCTCTGACAACTGTCCTGCCCGGTTTGTGTACCGCCGCGGGAATCTGAATGGCAACACCGATTCAAGGATAAGCAATCTGTTTTCCCGGGTGTTAAACTCCATCCTGTATATGGTACCCCGGGGTATGATCATCTGGTCGCCATAACAAAACCGGATGGATCCGTATATTGTTCTGAGGATTCCCTCTCCCTGGTGGATAAAAATCATTTCGTGTGCTCCCGAGTTTTTGAAAAAGTAATCCTTCATGGATTCCATGGGAGCAGCAAGCAGAATATGAACGTCACTGTTTACAAGGATGGCTTTTCTGCTCTTAAGGTAATCGGATTCCGGACGTATATTGAAGCCAGCAAAACTCCTGTGCTGCAGGTTCACGTCCACAGCAATTTCGGGTTTATCAGGAATGGGTTCGCCAATTTCTAAAATTTTGGTGGGAGCATGGGTGTGATAAACCAGGGAGTATATATCTGAAAATCCTTCGGTCGATATGAGTTGTTCATGGAATAAAGAACCATCGTCTTTTCTGAACTGGGTGTGCCTTTTATGTGGAATTTTGCCTGATTTGTGGTAATGCGACATACACTAATTTTTTGCTTATTGTATTCTAATGCAAATTTAACCATTTTACCCTATTCTCTGCTTATATTGATAAAACAGAAAAACGAATCAAATGTTTAATGTCAGGAATGTAACAGTTATCGCGAGCTTTATTCGCATTACCCGGAACCCGCACTGCCGTTGAACCTGATGGAATAAATCCCGATGATTTGAAAATGGCAATTCTCTGTATACTTAAACTTCACACAGAATGCACATGCTGAAAAACGGTCTGTAAAAGTCCGTGATATTTGTGTGATATTCCTGCTGTATTAAGGGGCTTTGGCATGAAGTAAAGGGATTGTTAACGAAATGGGGTTAAAATTTTGGTTTCACCCCGTAAAACATCAGAAACCGGGAAAACAACTTTATTTTATTCCTTTATGGATGGATGTTCATTTTTCCATTTCCTTTTTCTGCAATTACATATTCTGCAAAACCTGAAATATCCCACATTACTCCGGCTCTGACGTAACCTTTGGACAGCCATTGGACTAAGGATTTAACAGGAACAAACAAAATATTTATCCATTGCCTTCTTGTTCCTCCTTCAATAATCCTGAAATGGTTTTTCATTAACAGATTATATATCTCAATCAGTGAGTATAATCTGCAATGGGTCGGGTCATCCCAAAAATTTAATGTTTCTTTCATCGAAGGCAGTTTTGTACTTCTGAATGACGGGTATTCGATATAGATAATCCCTCCTGATTTCAGTTTAGATATTAACATTTCTATCACTTCATCACCATTATACAAATGCTCGATGATGTGAGACATTATCATTACATCAAAATAATTCTCCGGGATAGAATCAAACTCCAGCATTGTTAAATCCATTTCATAGAAATTATCCATTAATTGTAAATCATTTGCGTCATTATAATAATTTCTTGAAATGTCAATCCCATGATATTCACACTTTGGAATCCATTTTTTAACAATGGAAGCAGAATGGCTTCCAGCGCCAACATCCAATATTTTCAGGGTATCATTCTTATTATACCTGCTTATCTTAACTAATCTGAAGGGTTTGACTTTCATCATGATTGCAGTTATGTCGCAAAGCTATTAATAATAGTCATCCTGTGAAAAAAATCCTTCGCTTTAACAATAAATCATATTTTTGCTTGAACAAAAAGTATCTTAAATTGCAAACTGTTCATTAATACTTTTAATGCAATATGCTGAAAAGAAGAGATTTTATCCGGCAATCAGCCGCCCTGGGCGCTATGGCCTGCGTTAATGCAAATCTGTTAAGTTCATGCGGCAGGTTTATAAATTATGACATTTCTGTGATTCATGCACAGGATTATTACAAGGCGACTCTGGAGGCTGTGAAGGTTCTGGGCGGAATGTCAAAATTCGTGGGTCCCGGCTCAAAGGTTGCACTCCTTATCAATTCTGACTTTGAGCATGTGGGAGCCTTTGTAAATCCTGACATCAGCCTGGCTGCCGTGAAAATGATCCTTGAATCCGGTGCATCGGAAATCACCCTCATTCAAACCGTTAAGGACGAATACTGGCAAAGGAGTTCACATTATGAAAGCCATAAAGAAATGATTGAATCCCTGAAACAGGTTCAATCCAATACTTTTCCCGCGACTTTTAACGAAGAAGAATGGGTGAAAGTGGATCAGATTCCCGGAGCCAAATCCCTGAAGGAGGCTGAAATTGTAAAAAAAGCCCTTGAATGTGATGTGTTTATTAACATCCCGGTTTCAAAACATCACATGACCACCCTTCTGACCGGCGCATTAAAAAACATAATGGGGATCAATACAAGAAAAAGCAATGTCACTTTTCATCTTGGTTCCGGAATCAGGAATGATCCTGAATACCTGGCCCAATGCATCGCTGATATCAACCTGTTGAGAAAAACAGACCTCTGTATTGTGGATTCCACTGAGTTTATTACCACCAACGGGCCTTCCGGACCCGGAGAACTAATGAAACCTGACATCGTTTTGGCCGGAACGGATATCATAGCCATGGATGCAATGTGTTCCGGCTATATGGGTTATGCCCCGGATGAAATCCTTACTACAGTGAAAGGATCTGAGCTGGGGATCGGCACTATGGCCACAGAAACCCTGAATATTAAAGAAATCACAATTTAATTTCCGATGATGAAAAAGATTTTTCTGGCATTTTTTATCCTTTTTGTATATGCAGGCGCTGCCCAGCAGGAGAGAAGTGTCCTTGAGGGTTACCTGCCGGCAGGGGAGACGGATGGTTTCAGTTTGTCCGCACAGCCTGAGTATTACTTCGGGGATGAATTGTTTTCGTATATTAACGGAGGGGCCGACATTTACCTTGAATATGGGATTGATGGAGCTGTTTCGGCTTTTTACTCCAACCATGAAAAGCAAAAAATCCATCTTGAAATTTACCTGATGCAAAGCGCTGAAGCTGCCTACGGAATCTGTTCGGTCAACGGCAGAGCGAGTGGGAAGCCATTTTCAAAGGGCTGTGAGGGAATGCTTTACGAGTCGTATCTCGATCTTTGGAAAGACAGGGCTTTTGTGAGAGTCTCCGACATGGGAGGGGGAAATGCCACGGCTTTGGCTTCAGCACAAAAGATAGCTGAAAAAGTCTGTGCATCCATTGATGGAAAGACGGAAAAGCCCCTGCTTATCACAGAACTGGAAAAAGCCGGTGTGAAGTCAGACAACCCTAAATATTTTCAAGGTTTGGTGGCCCTGAACAATGTTTACTCCTTTGGTGCAGGAACCATATTTGGTTTTGATGAAGGAATGGCCGGTCAACATCATGGAAAAATGTTCATGATCTTCAGATATAAAGATGAAAAAACAAGGTACGAATGGGTTCAGAACGCCAAAGGAAAGATCAGAAGCGTACGGAAGTTTACTGATTTTCAGGATAGGGGAGAGGAGGGTTTTTCAGCGGTCGACAAGGAGGGTAAGGCCATAAATTTCAATGAGTTTGGAAAATATTTAATGGTGCTTTTTGACTCTGGATGGGAAGATTCATTATCTTTGTCGAAGGTTTTGGAGAAAACCCTCAAATAAAAAACATTGCCCGGAAGTTTTACAATTTTAATAATCAACCGTTATGAAAGCATTAAAAATTATCATTGGAATCATTGTGGTTATTGCAGCCATTATTCTCATCGGGGCTTTATTTATGCCCAAACATGTCAAAGTGGAACAATCCCTGGTTATGAAAGCCGGACCAGAGGTGATTTTTAAACAGGTGAATTGCTTTAAAAACTGGGATCCCTGGAATCCATGGCTCGACTCCCTTATGGTTCAGTCATACAGCGGTCCCGAATGTGGACAGGGGGCAGTATATTCATGGTCACATGAAAAGATGGGAAACGGTAAGCAAACCATTGTTGAAATAAAGGAAAATGAGATGATTAAAGCAGAGTTGGTTTTTGAAGGAATGGATCCTGTTCTCAGTTTATGGTATTTTGATAAAACAGAAGAAGGCACCAAAGTCACATGGACTTATGAAACTGATTTGGGTTATCCTGTTTGGAGATGGATAGGCAACCTCTTCATGAAACCTCAGATAGAAAAGTTCTATAAAAAAGGGCTCATTGCATTAAATGAATACACCAAAGACATGAAGCCTGAACCGGTGTGGAAAACCGGCCCGGTAGAGGAAAAAATGCTTGTCCCCCAATTGGCCCTGAGCATTAAATCCACTGTGACCATGGAAAACATGCCGCAAAAAATGGATGAACTGTTTGGAAAAATCACCGAAACAATTGAAAAGTATAAAATGGAGATGGCCGGCTCGGCTTTCTCATTATGGCATGAGTGGAATCCGGAGGGTGAAAGCATTATGGAGTGCGGAATACCGGTAAAAAAGGCGGGTAAACTCACAGGCGAGGCAAAAATGATCAGAACATACGGAGGTAAGGCAGTGATGGCAATCCATTACGGAACCTACGAAACTTCAGACCAAACCTGGTATGCACTGGATAATTATCTCAAAGAAAAAAGCTACAAGATGGCGGGAGCGCCCTGGGAAGTTTATGTTGTTGGCCCAAACACAGAGCCTGACCCGGCAAAATGGGTTACTGAAATCTATTATCCTGTTAAATAAAAAGCGAAATGAGTCAGACTGAAATCAAACGATATTCTGTTTATATCAACACCATCATTTTTATTTTTGGTGCGATCATATATTATCTCGGAGGCAGCAACATTATGGGAACTATCCTTATTGCTGTGGTTGCCATCAATGTTTTGTCAATGCTGCTTCTGAACCAAAAGCTCAATCGTTTTTTCTTTGCCGTGTATCTCATCAATGCCATTGTTGCCCTCATTGTGAGCTATGATTATTATTTTAACGGAAAATCAAAATTTACTCACATTGTATGGCTCGCCATTGCGGTTACCTACTTTGTGGTGGCCTTGTTTTTTTTGCGCAAATCAAAAAAATCAAAAAGCAAATGACCTCATAGAATATTTGCCATAATTGTTATATTTGCCCGCTATTGAATTTGGTGTTGTTAATCATTAATTTAACAGGAAAGCAATGATAAGTTTTGAATTGTCACCTGCACAGCAGGAAATAAGGGAAAAGTACAGGGATTTCACTAAGAGATGGATAGTGCCTAACAGGCTGAAATATGATGAGCTTGCAGAATTTCCATGGGAAGTGGTAAAGGCAGCTTACAGCGAAGGGATAATGAACGGCCCGATGCCAAAAAAATTCGGAGGCAACGGATATAACATTTTTGAGGGAGCGCTTGCCTCTGAAGAGTTAGGTGCAGGTTGTATAGGTATAGGTATAGGTATTGATGCCAACACCCTTGCCCTTACTCCCTTGTTGCTGGCTGCCAATGAAGAGCAGCAAAACAGGTTTTTCGGGCAGATCATTGATGAGCGTGGGGTTGCCGCTTATTGCCTCACCGAGCCCAATGCCGGTTCGGATGTGCAGGGAATCAGGTCAACAGCCATTAAACATGGCGACAAATACATTCTGAATGGCCACAAACGTTTTATTACCAATGGGGAAGTGGCATCCTTTATGACAGTATTTGCCCAGACGGATCCCGAAAAAGGATCGCGCAGTCTTACCGCCTTTGTTGTGCCTGCCAATTCACCCGGAGTGGATGTGAAACCAAGGCTTCAGAAAATGGGACAGAAGGCATCGGTTCAGAATGAGATTATTTTTAAGGATGTGGAAGTACCTGAAGGAAACAGACTGGGAATGGAGGGGCATGGATTCCTTATCGCGATGAAGACTTTTGACCGTACACGGACCGGTGTTGCCGCACTCAGTGTAGGTTGCGCAAGGGCTGCCTTTGAAATAGCAAAAGACTGGACACAAAACAGGATACAGTTTGGTAAACCCATTGCCGCCAATCAGGCTGTGGCCTTTATGCTTGCAGATATGGCTACTGAACTGGAAGCTGCCAGACTACTGACATGGTACGCAGCATGGGCTTATGATAACGGAAAACGAAATCTGTCAAAGCTTTCTGCCATGTCGAAACTTTATGCTTCCGATGTTGCTATGAAGGTGACAACCGATGCAGTACAAGCAATGGGAGGCGATGGATATTCGCGTGAATTCCACGTGGAGAAAATGATGCGTGATGCCAAACTCTGCCAGATTTATGAAGGTACAAACCAAATCCAGCGGGTGGTGATCTCAAAAGGCATCATGAAAGAATAAACGCGGGTTTTAGAAAGTGTAGCGGTTGTCGCTGATCAGCTTATCAGCGATTCTCCTTCGCGCATCCTTTACATTAACAGGCCTGACAGATGAAAGGAAAGCGATTCTCTGATGCATGATGTCCCTGTCTTCACCTGCAATGAATGAATTTACAGCGTCTGTGGCACACTTGTTAATGTTGCATGCGGTATCATAAATGTACACATCCAGAATATCCCGGTATACGGCAATATCGGGTTTAAGCTTGTTTTCTTCCAGTTTTTTTACCCGCAGCATGGTGGATTCAGCGCCGTAAACATACATAATGACATCTGATATGTTGAACAGAATTTCCTGTTCCGACAGAAAATCACGCTGAAACTTTTCTGAAAGAACCCCCATGAGCATGAGGGCAATTTTTTTGTAGTTGTTTACATAACAGGATTTTTCAGCATAGTAATCCCCTTCGGGAATGTTCACATCATCATCAAGTTTTTTTATGATGGATTGTGCATATCGTACCACATCAAATCCTGTTTTCAGTGCTTTCTTGATGGTTGTATCCACAACAAGCAGCCTGTTTATTTCATTGGTGCCTTCAAAAATCCTGTTGATGCGGGAGTCCCTGTAAGCCCTGTCTATATCTGTTTCGGATGAAAAACCCATTCCTCCGAAGATCTGCACTGCTTCATCCACCACATAATTCAGCGCTTCCGAACCGAACACCTTCATGGCTGCTGCTTCAATGGCATAGGCGGCAATTCCCTCAATGGAGGCTTTGTGTTTCGGAATGCCGGTTTCCATTAAATGTTCTATCATCTGGTCAATATTCCTGGAAACTCTGTAAACGGCAGATTCAGTTACCACGGTTCTGATCACCTGTTCTGCCAGTTTGTATCTGATGGCGCCGAAGGAGGAAATGGTCCGGCCAAATTGTTTTCTTTCATTCGCATACTGTACCGATTGGGATATGGCCCTTTTGGCGGCGCCCAGCACAGTTCCTCCTAATTTGATCCTTCCCATGTGAAGTATATTCAGTGCTATTCTGAAACCTTCTCCACGCTTTCCAAGAAGGTTCTCCACCGGAACTTTAACATCATTATAAAAAATCTGAACCGTGGAAGATCCTTTGATGCCCATCTTTCTTTCCTCCGGGTTGATGACAACGCCATCCCAGGCCCTTTCCACAATGAAGGCGCTGTGTACCCGGTCATTGTCGATCTTGGCAAAAACCGTCTGAACATCGGCAAAACCCCCGTTGGTGATCCACATTTTCTGCCCGTTGAGGATGTAATGCTTTCCGTCACCGCTCAGCACAGCCCTTGTTTTGCCGGCGTTGGCATCGGAACCTGCATTGGGTTCCGTTAAACAATAGGCCGCCGCCCACTCCCCGGTTGCAAGTTTCGGAAGATATCTGGATTTCTGGTCATCATTGCCGTAATATACAATCGGCAGGGTTCCGATGCCCGTGTGTGCCGAATAGGCCACAGAAAATGAATATCCCGAACCCATGTGCTCACTGGCAAGCATTGAGGTGAGAAACGACTGGTCAAACCCACCGTACTCTTCAGGAACTGAGATTCCGAGAAGTCCCAGTTCACCCACTTTTTCAAGCAAATGGCGCATGAGGCCTTCTTCCTGGCTGTCGATCCTGTCGAGAAGGGGAAAAATCTCAGTATCCAAAAAACCCTTGCAGGTATCTATGATCATTTTTTGCTCTTCTGTGATTTCTTCGGGAACATACACATCCTGCGAAACAGTTTCCCTGATCAGGAATTCTCCTCCTTTTATCAGCTCTTTTTGTGCCATGACATATAGTTTTTATTCACCGGCAAAAATAGCAAAAAATGAAGCGGCGCATTGCCGAAAGGTCATTAATATACCCTACCTTTGCAATCCTGTAGTTTAACAAAACAATAAAGATTGTGGAAAGATTGCTGATACCGGCGATTGTTGTTGCTGTTTTTATACTGCTGATAATTATTTTCAGGATCAGGCTGATGTTGTTTTATTCACGAAGGGTTCATGGGAAGTACAGCAACAAGTTTATTTCACGCTTTAAGTCACTCACAAAAACCAATCCTTATCCTTATTGTCTCAAGACTGAGCTTTTTCAGCACCTTTGCCTGTTCCGTGACAGAAAAGCCGGTGCAGAAAGCCATACTTTGGACGGAGAAATAAACCCACCGGGAATGAGGTTCGGCCTTACCTTTAAGGAATTCCTGAATGCCGGTGAAGAGCCGGATTGTTATAACATTGTTTTTTTAGACAAACAGGAGGTAAATATAGCAGGTAAATCAGGATCACATTTTGGCGAAGAAGCCCTTTTGCGTTACTATTTTATGGCAAACCGGCTGTTTAAAGTGGACCTTCTCTACAGGAATGTCCGTAAGCAGGACATCATAAAGATTTCATCTGAATTCAGAAGGTCATTGGGTCTGCCGGATAGTCATTCTGCAGGTACATTATATGTTGAATACGATAATTGCAGCATTTATTTCGGCGATGACGGCTTTTCCCTCATGATCAAATACCTCGAAAAGAACAACTCCTTTATCGAATCGGTGTTAAAATATTAAACTATTTGTGCCGGGGTAAATGAGCTTCACTGAATTACTGCGCTTTTTCAGGAATTTTCCTGATATCTGTTGTGATTTTCAGTTCTTCTTCCTTGTCGGTGTGATCGACTAAAATTACAGAACCCTCAGGGATTTTTGACCTGATGATCTCTTCGGCAAGTGAATCTTCAATGTATTTCTGGATTGCCCTTTTTAGCGGCCTGGCGCCATATTGCTCGTCCCATCCCTTGTCCAGAAGGAAATCTTTGGCTTTTTCAGTTACCTCGATATGGTAACCCAGCTTTTTCACCCTGTCGATAAGAGTCATCAATTCAATGTCGATGATTTTATGGATTGAATCTCTTTCGAGGGATTCAAAAATCACAACATCGTCGATCCGGTTAAGAAATTCGGGGGCAAATGCTTTTTTAAGTGCATTTTCAATGACACTTCTTGTGTAAGTAGATTTGTCGCCTTTTTTCGATGATGTGCTGAATCCCACACCCTGTCCAAAATCCTTGAGCTGCCTTGAACCGATGTTGGATGTCATGATCACAATGGTATTTTTAAAGTCCACGCGTCTGCCAAAACTGTCGGTGAGTATACCGTCGTCAAGCACCTGGAGGAGCAGGTGGAAAACATCGGGATGGGCTTTTTCTATTTCATCCAGAAGCACAATGGAGTATGGCTTTCTTCTGACTTTTTCAGTGAGTTGTCCTCCCTCTTCATATCCGACATATCCCGGAGGAGCTCCAACCAGTCTTGATACTGCGAATTTTTCCATATATTCGCTCATATCCACCCTTACGAGGGCATCTTCGGTGTCAAACAGGTATTTCGCCAACACCTTGGCAAGATGCGTTTTTCCTACCCCGGTTGGGCCTAAAAAAATGAAAGTACCTATGGGTTTACCGGGGTCTTTAAGCCCGGCCCGGTTACGGCGTATGGCTTTTACCACTTTCCTGAGCGCTTCATTCTGGCCAACAACAGAGTTTCCAAGTTCAGCCTCCATGTTCACCAGGCGGTCGCTTTCAGTTTGTGCAATCCTTTGTACCGGGACCCCGGTCATCATGGCGATCACCTCTGCCACATTCTCCCCGTTTACCGTTTCACGGTTGATTTTTGCCTCTTCATCCCATTTTTTCTTTTCCTTCTCCAACTCCTCCTGTAATTTTCTTTCAATGTCACGGAATTTGGCCGCTTCTTCAAATTTCTGATTGTTGATGGCCAGGGTTTTTTTTGATTTCACTTCTTCGATGCGGTTTTCCAGGTCAATGATTTCAACGGGTACGTAAATATTGGTGATATGCACCCTTGATCCTGCTTCGTCCAGCGCATCTATGGCTTTGTCGGGCAGATAACGGTCGGTTATATAACGGTTGGTGAGGCTTACACAAGCCTCAATGGCCTCGTCGGTATAATTCACAAGGTGGTGATCTTCGTATTTTTCTTTGATATTGTGCAGTATTTCGAGTGTTTCTTCCGGGGTTGTAGGGTCAACCAGAACTTTCTGGAATCTTCTTTCCAGGGCGCCGTCTTTTTCGATGTACTGCCGGTATTCATCCAGGGTTGTAGCGCCAATGCACTGAAGTTCGCCGCGTGCAAGAGCCGGTTTGAACATGTTGGAAGCATCCAGTGATCCCGATGCGTTTCCTGCGCCTACAATGGTATGGATTTCATCAATGAACAGAATGATATCCGGATTTTTTTCGATTTCATTCAGAACCGCTTTCATCCTTTCCTCGAACTGCCCCCTGTACTTGGTGCCGGCAACCAGCGAAGCCAGATCTAAGGTAACGATCCTTTTATTGAACAGGGCCCTGGATACTTTTTTCTGTATTATCCTGAGGGCAAGGCCCTCGGCAATGGCCGATTTTCCCACTCCGGGCTCACCGATAAGGATGGGGTTGTTCTTTTTTCTTCTGCTGAGTATCTGTGCAATCCTCTGAAGTTCTTTTTCACGACCCACGATGGGATCAAGTCTACCGTCTTCGGCAGCCCGAGTAAGGTCTCTGCCAAAATTGTCAAGCACCGGGGTTTTGGATTTTGAATCAGAAACTTTCTTGATGTTCCCGCCATAATCCCGGCCCGCTTCTTCCGGTTCATCATCTGCCGTGCCTCCATGAAGTTCATCCGAGGGATTGAATCTTACCGGCTGATCATTGCCGGAAATAATTGCCTTAAGCTCATCTCTTACCATATCGTAATCAATGCTGTAATTGCCTAATGTCTTTGTAACAATGTTGTTTTCATCTTTCAATATGGCAAGGAGAAGGTGTTCTGTGCCGATCAGCTCGCTGTTAAATAATTTAGCTTCGAGGTATGTTATCTTGAGCGCTCTTTCTGCCTGTTTGATTAAAGGGATATTTTCGGAGGTGGAGACTTTTTTGTTGGCTGAGATAGATTTTTCTATGATCCTTCTGATCTCCGAAAAATCGAGACCGAAATAGGACAATATCTGAACCGCCATACCTTCGCCTTCCCTGACGATTCCGAGAAACAGGTGCTCAAGGCCGATGTAATCGTTGCCCAGCCTTATGGCCTCTTCCCGGCTGAAGGTAAGAACGTCTTTAACCCTTTGTGAAAATTTAGCTTCCATATTAATAACCTAATCCAGATATACTACAAACGAAAATCCTTTTTGTTTATTTCCGTGGCCATTTTCATACAAATATATCAAAAAGCCGGCAATAAAGTACAAAAATCATGCTGTTACCAAAACTAACGACAAAATTGCAGTTCATTATCTATCAGGATTGTTTTTATCAACAGTTAAATGTTAGTAATAATAAGGGTTTAAAATGGTCACAGTTAGAATAAAAAGAGCTAAATTCGTAGAAAATTACCGAAAAGGTTTTTCTATCTCAAAAACTAGTATAACAGTTTGTAAATGGAAGGAAACGAGCGTATTGTAAAGGTTAACATTGAAAGCCAGATGAAGTCGGCATACATTGATTATTCGATGTCTGTGATCGTTTCAAGGGCTTTGCCGGATGTAAGGGATGGCTTGAAGCCTGTGCACCGGCGTGTATTGTTCGGAATGATGGAGTTGGGTGTTTTTTCCAACAGGGCGTATAAGAAGTCAGCAAGGATTGTGGGGGAAGTTCTGGGAAAATACCATCCACATGGAGATACAAGCGTATATGATGCAATGGTGAGGATGGCTCAGGAATGGTCGCTTCGCTATCCCCTGGTAGACGGCCAGGGCAATTTCGGATCAATTGACGGCGACAGCCCCGCAGCCATGCGATATACAGAAGCCCGCCTCCGAAAGGTGGCAGAGGAGCTTCTTGCTGACATTGACAAAGGCACGGTTGATTTTCAATTGAACTTCGATGACACTTTAAAGGAGCCCACCGTGCTTCCCGGCAAGGTACCCAACCTTCTTGTCAACGGGGCGTCGGGTATTGCCGTAGGCATGGCCACCAATATGCCCCCGCATAATCTTACCGAAGTATGTGACGGCATCATCGCATACATTGATAATCCGGAGATCACTATTCCGGAACTGATGAAGTTCATCAAAGCGCCCGATTTCCCTACAGGCGGACTCATATATGGTTATGACGGTGTGAGGGATGCGTACGAAACCGGCAGAGGCAGGATTGTCCTCCGCGGGGAGGCAACTATTGAGGAAGAAGACAACGGCAAAGAGAGAATTATAGTTACTTCGATTCCTTACCAGGTGAACAAGGCCGAGATGATCAGGAAAACAGCCGACCTGGTCAATGAAAAAAAGATCGAAGGCATCACCGACATCAGGGATGAATCCGACAGGTCAGGGCTCAGGATTGTTTATGAACTTCGCAGGGATGCTTCAGCCAGTGTAATCCTCAACAAACTTTACCAGCTAACCCAGCTTCAGAACTCTTTCAATGTGAACAACATTGCATTGGTGAAGGGCAGGCCGATGATGCTGAACCTGAAGGACCTGATCCGGCATTTTGTGGAGCACAGGCATGAAGTGCTGATCAGAAAAACAAAATATGAACTGGAAGAAGCCCGGAAAAGGGCACATATTCTTGAAGGTCTCTTAATTGCACTGGACCATCTTGATGAAGTGATTGCCCTCATCCGCCGTTCGCAAACACCGGAAGAAGCCAGGGACGGATTAATTCAAACCTTTAACCTTTCAGAATTGCAGGCCAGAGCTATTCTTGACATGAGGCTTCAACGGCTCACCGGGCTTGAAAGGGAGAAGATAAAGGAGGAATACGCCGAACTGATGAAGCAGATTGAATTTCTCACAAAAATCCTTGAAGATGAACACCTGAGGATGGAGATACTCAAGAATGAAACCATTGAAATAAAAGAGAAATACGGTGACAAAACCAGAACCGAAATCGAATATGTCGCCAGTGATTTCCGCATAGAAGATACCATTGCCGATGAAGATGTAATCATCACCATTTCCCATCTTGGATACATCAAACGTACCCCCCTTGCCGAGTACCGGAGGCAGGGCAGGGGTGGCACCGGTTCCAGGGGAAGCGATATAAGGGATGAAGACTTTTTGGAGCATCTGTATGTTGCCTCCAATCACAATTATATGCTTTTCTTCACTGAAAAAGGCAAATGTTACTGGTTGAAGGTGTATGAGATACCCGAAGGGACGAAATCTTCCAAAGGCAGAGCCATACAGAACATTTTAAGCATTGATAAAGAGGATAAAATACGGGCTTTTATCAATGTCAAAAATCTCTCCGATGAAGAGTATATCAACCATAATTATATTATCCTTTGCACCAAGAAAGGCATTATTAAAAAAACATCATTGGAAGCCTATTCCAGGCCCAGACAAAATGGCATCAATGCGATCACCGTCAGGGAAGGCGACATTCTTCTTGAAGCCAGGATGACCAACGGGCAAAACGAGATCGTGATGGCGTTGAAATCAGGACGGGCCATACGGTTTAACGAGAGCACTGTCAGACCAATGGGTCGCAATGCCTCCGGGGTGAAAGGAATTACCCTGGCAGGTGCCGATGATGAAGTGGTCGGCATGATCTGCCTTGCCAACGGCAAACATGACATTCTGGTAGTTTCAGAAAATGGTTATGGAAAACGCTCTGCAAAAGATGATTACAGGATCACCAACCGGGGGGGGAAGGGTGTGAAAACCATCAATATCACTCCGAAAACCGGGAAACTGATTGCCATTAAATCGGTTACCGATTTTGACGACCTGATCATCATAACCAAATCCGGAATCCTGATCAGGCTTTCAGTTTCAACCCTGAGGGTTATGGGAAGGGCAACCCAGGGAGTAAGGCTGATCCATCTGAGAGAGACTGATGCCATTGCTTCCGTCGCAAACATTGAAATTTCACAGGAAGAGGAACCAGAGCCCGGGAATGTAATCGGGGAAGGACAACCGGATGAGGATTCGCAGGAAAATGACAGTGAAAACCCGGAGCAGGAATCAATTTAATTAAGAATTATTACAAATTGGCAAAGTTTTGGTATTGCTTGATAGGTAATATTATTTTTGCAGTGTGGAACATTTTTAATATGAAATTTAAAACAAAAGAAATGAAGAAATCAGCGATTTTATTTGTTTCATTGTTGGTAGGGATGGCGTTGCAGGCTCAGAATGCCAACAGGACCAGCGCCTTCAATTACCACAGAAACGGCAAACTGGATAAGGCAAAGGAATATATCGACAAGGCAACCCAGCATGAACAAACCATAAATGATGCGCGTACATGGTATTATGCCGGAAATATCTACCTTGATATATACAGAAGTCAGGATGAGAAATTCAGGAACCTGGATAAAGATGCGTTGAATAAAGCCTATAACGCTTATGATAAAAGTATAAGCCTGGATGAAAAGAACGAGTATTATGCTGAGATTGTTCCCAGGATTTTATTGTGTGCAGAGGAATTTTTCAACAGCGGTGCAAATCGGTTCAATAAAGGACTGGAATTCAAGAACAGCGGAAATGCCAGCGACTTACCCTTAGCTAAACTTGAGTTTGATGCAGCGGTGCCTAAATTCGAAAAAGCCATTGCAATTTATTCCAAGGTGGGGAATGTTGACACGGTTGCACACTATTATACAGCTTTTGCGCTGGAGCAGGCCGGGGACTCGGCAAGGGCTAAAGTTTATTTTGAAAAGCTCGTTTACGAATTGAATTACAAGCAGGCGGCTGTTTATCATTCATTGTTCAATATTTATTATAAGTACGAAAACGATACAGTTAAAGCGTTGAACATTGTGTTAGAGGGTAGAAAAATTTATCCGGGCGACCTGGCACTGATGTATGATGAAACCAACATTTACCTTGGCAGGAACGAAGAGGATAAAGCTTTGCAAAATCTGAACGTGGCTATGGAACTCGATAAAACCAACCCGACGATTTACTTTGCGGCAGGAAGTATAATCGATAAACAAATAGTTTCAGACACTACAAAAACAGATGACGTAAGAGAGACAGCCTTCAAACAGGCAGAAGATGCTTACCTCAAAGCAATTGAATTGAATCCTGAATATTTTGATGCAATTTACAACCTGGGGGCTTTATATTACAATAAATCACTGACCTATATCAATGCTGCGACAAGACTCCCGTTGGAAGCCGTGGAAGAATATAACCGGATGACCAATGAATACAGGAACCTGATGCAAAAGGCGTTGCCGTATCTTGAAAAAGCCCATGCCATTGATCCAACGGATATGAGTACGATGATAGCGCTCAAGGAAATTTATGTTCGTTTAAATATGAATGAAAAAAGAAAAGAGATAGAGGAGAAGCTAAAGAAATAGAATTGGAGGAGAGGCGTTTCAGCAAGCGCCTCTTTATTTTCTATTTAGAATTTAACATAATATTAATTATAGGGCATTTTACTTGATACGTTTTTGATCGTCAGATTTTGATACATAACTGCTATCTCTCAGGAATAAGGCCTTCTTTGACGGGTAACCTGATATTTCTGAACATCCTTTCCATATTGGGATGGTGAACCGATTCTTCCATTTTTTGTTTATGGCAAACCTCACATGAAAATTCAGATCCAATTGGCAATGGAGTTCCGTTATATTGCATGGGTTGTGCATTATCCAGGTTTCGTCCGAATGCATTTCGGGCAGGGTATTCCGAATGGGTGGAATTATGGCAGGCTGCACACCTTATGCCTGCATCGCCGGTCCTTATCCGGTATAATCCCGAAAAATCGCTGTTCCATTTGTTGAATGCGTTAAATCCCGCTGCCGGTTTCTCAAAATTTTCATGACATCCTAAACAATCGGGCTGTTGCACCCAGGGAATCCTTGGAAAAACATCCGCTGTTGTGGCCACATATTGAGTTTTGAGATTGGCCAGTAATCTCCGGCTGCTTGCCGTTTCAGTTTGTGCATTCAGCAATCCTGCCGCATGGTCGCCCAATGTTCCGTGGCAGTTGGTGCAGTTGTATCCCAATTGAGGGTGTATGCCTCTGTTGCAGCGTGTATTGCCTTTTTGGGAAGCCGGATGGCACATAGCGCAGGCATTTCCCCCTTCAACATACATGTAATTGGCATGCCACCCGTGCATTGCCGCCGAAAAGTTATTATGCGCGGGTTTTCCTTCAGCGCCTATTGCCGGGTCGGCATGGCAACTCTGGCATAGTTGGGGCTTTCCCTGCAATGCAGTTGCATACAGGTCGGTATTGTTTAGCCTATCATGGGCTTTAAGGATGTTTATAGCGGTTTCATCTGCCACTCCTGAAATATCATTTACCCGCCATCCTCCGCCATGGCAGTTGCGGCACCCCATTTCTGTGGATACCGGCGCCACCACCCTGGTTGTCATCAACGTTTCATTGGTTTCGATGTCAACAGCCTCAACAATGAATTGCGGGTATGGGTTAAAAGCGCCGTCATCCTTATAAGGAACTACCGGAATCATTTCAGCAATAAAGCTGTTCCTGTCGGCATTAAAATCAAATGTGCCCCTCATGCCTTTGCCTGAAAGGCCAATGTTTTTTTCAGGTTTTATACCGAAATAACTCTCCGCAAAATCCCAGAAGCGAACATGAGATGAGGGGTTTTCAAAACCCGCTTCCACTTTATATCGCAACTCCACCCCTTCGGTAATGAGAGATGGTGAAGGCCCTCTTTTGATGAGCTGGGCTTCTAATGTATTGGCCGGAGGAAGGAGGATAAACCAGGGGTCGCAGTCGGAAATACAGTGCATTCCAAGGTCATTCCATGCCAACAGCACGTAATCGTCTTTGATTTTATCAAAGGGAGGTATTTCCCTGTCCGCCGGAACAGGTTCATAATGAGACGGTTCCGTCACCATTTGCTTTTTGTTGAGATCCCGGATGATGAAAGCCGCCAGCGCTTCCATTTCCTGAGGTGTGCCCACAAACTCAGGCATGTAATTGAGCACTTTTCCCTGCCCGTAAAGATGTGAGATCATTCCCATGTAAGTGAAATGTTTTGTTTTCTTAATGATATCATTTTTGACCCCGCCGATGGTATGGCATGCCAGGCATTGTATATTAAACAATTCCCTGCCCGCCCGCAGCACATTATCAATATTGATTTCTTTTATTTCCGTCCATTTGGCGTGAGCCAGCATGCCTTCACTGTTAAGCATCTCCACATCGTTTTTCAGCACTGAGGTTGAATACATATAGCTGTGTATGATGTACGGTTTGCGTGCGTACTCCCTCATGTATTCAAAACTTCCGTACCAGCCCAGGCCGGTAAGCAGAAAAACAAACACCATGACCCGTTGATATTTCGGATTCATTTTAAGAGAGAAAAATGCTCCTGTTACAAAAACCAATACTGATGTAATAATAAACAGAATAACAATAAGTTGCGACTGGGCATTTAAACTAAAGGTTGTAAATCGGATGGAATCCGGAACTGAATAATAGTACCAGATCCCAGCTAAAATAATCACAGGAACGGGAAAGAGTAGCCATTTTGTACAATACCGCAGCATTTTTCTTCTGAATTCGCTTTCGTTTAAAAACACTACGGTAACGTAGCCGAAAAGTCCTGCAATCATGGTAGCGGCAGCAGTCCTGAACAATAAGGATGAAAAATAGGTGGGATTGAAAAATCCATGCCAGAAGTACCCAGTATCGAGCCATTTGCCCGGGGTGAGCATAAAAGCCAGTATTCCATTGATTATCACCATACTAAGCCAGGCAAAAAGGAAATAGAGAAATGCGACCTGAAGCCGGTGTTTGGAATTCATCTTCTCAAACCTGTAATGATAGACCAGCAGCGCTACTATTTCACCGATGAAAAACACCCATTCGATAGCCCAGCCAAAAACGAAATTATGTATCAGGGATGAGGTGGCAGCAGGGCTGGCAAGGGCAATGATGAACCAAATCCCGACTCCTGAAACCCCTCCGAAAACCATGGTGAGCAAAAGGAAAAACCAGGTATGCTTTTGAACATACAATCGGATATCGCTGTCATTATCCCTCACACTTTTTAAATCCGTTAACCACAAAAACAATCCTCCGCCGACGGCCAGGTGGGCAATGAAAGCATGCGTAACGGCAATGATGGCAACCAGCGTCCCGCTGTTCAGGCCATAGAGTTCCCATATCGGATAATTCATGGTTCAACCCTCCTTTCAGATTTGTTGAAACCGATTTTTAACATATACAAGATTAAAGCAATGCCAATCAGCAGAATCAGCAGGAACAGTGCAAGCAATCCGTATTGAGGCGCCAGTTCAAGCCCGCTGAAGCGGAAATTGTCGTCGAGGTACATCATTCTCAGGTTATACCGGCTAATGATCATGGCGATCATCGTGAGAAGCAGGTGTGCGACGGTCGCTTTGAATTTTCCCAAAAACCCGGATATCATGGCGCCAATTCCCGCACCAATGCCGGCCATAAGAACCATCGTACTCACAAGGTCTTTGCCCATAAATGCAGGGATGAATTCCGAAGGTATGGCAAGCAGGTACCAGAAACCCACGGCAAGCTGAATGGCCGTGACAACAGCAAAGATGCGCAGAAAGAAAGTGACCTTTTGTTCTGAGCCCTCCTCCCCTTTTTTCGCCCTCAGGTGATGCATCAGTGCAAAGAAAATGCTTCCGATGGCAAGGGAGGCAGCGATGAAATGAATATAACGGGGCCAGAGGGCCTGGTCGTTCAGGTTCAGAATACTGCCGTTCCTGTTCTCAAAGTATGCAGTCCACTTTTCAGGCTGCTCCATCAGGGAATTGTTATTGACAAGCATGAAACCGATATACAGGATAATGAGAATGGATATTGCCAGAGAAGCCCTTGAAAAAAAAGGGCAGGAAAACAATTTAACCGAATGAATATAGGCTCCGTAATAAGCCACAATCAACAATGGGATGATCAGTATCCAGTAAGTTGCCATCAATACCGAGCTGGAATAAAAGAGATGGCCGAAAACCACCTGAAGAAATAAAAGAGGTGGAATGGCAAGATTGATTCCAAGGGCAATCATGACCGGCAGTTTTTTTGCGGCATTTTTCCTGAAATCAGTTTCATGATTTTCTCCCGTATTTTTTGATTTTCTGAATAACATCACCAACATTCCTCCAAGTACGGCATTGATCAGAAGGATATGCAGCAGGAACAAAAGCTGCTCCAGCAGGATGAATATCCATGCGGGGGCGGGAATGGAGTCGGGCGTGGGAATCAGGGAATTCGGTTCCATATTCTATTGCATTATTTTAAGTTATTTTTTCGTAAATTTTTTAGCGAATATGGAAAAGTTTTTTCAATATGCCAAGTTTTTTTGGTTTTATTGCCGGATAATAGAATAAAACAACTGCGTTTAAAGAAATGGATGGCAAACTGTATTGAGCTATCCCGCCCTGAGATCAATGGCAGTGTGTAAACGGATAAGGTAAAGTCCTGTTATCTGCTGATCATCAGCTTGCGGGTTTCGCTGGATTGCCCGGCGCTAAGAGTGTAGTAATACATTCCGTTCTTCAGGTCTCCTGTATAAAACTCAACCTGCCCCGGCCCGGCTTCCCTGATTTCATTCAGCAATGTGATCACCTCTCTGCCTGTCATGTCATAAACACGGATTGTGACCTTCATTTTTTCAGACAGGGAAAACTTAATTGAGGTTTTATAACTGAATGGATTGGGAAAGTTTTGAGAGAGAGAAACCGACGGATTGCTTTTTATGAGAGATATCCCTGTAATGGATGGGGTGATGTGGGCGTAGTAAACATCCTGTTCCCCGTTGAAAGTGTTGGCCCAGGCTAAATGGGCTCCTGTTTCATCGGAATACATATCAAAATAATCTCCCATTTTGTCTTGTTGCGGCCATCCGATGTGGGGGTTGAAGGATTCAGAAAGTTTTTCATTTGCACTCCATGTTTCTCCTCCGTCTAAAGAAAATGAATAATAAAGCGCCGACCATACCGAACCGGGATTATCGCGGTTATCAAGCCATACCACATCAATTCTTCCGTCAGGGGCTACCGACATGGTTCCGAACCATTGGTAGGCGTTATTGGCCGGGTCATCGTTCACGCGGATGGGGTCGCTCCAGGTTGCCCCGCCATCCGTACTTCTGGTTAACATTACATCGAGCGGATCATTATTGGAATAACGGTCCACAGAACAAAGGATATATATATACCCGTCAAACGGTCCGCCGCTTGAATCGGCCGAAATAATGGTCTGGCCTAATAAACCGCTGGGATTGGGGCACTGGTAACCGCCGAAACCTGTAATTTCCCCGTCAAGGTCAACATAGCTGACCAGATCCCATGTGGGCGATTGCGCCGGGTCATGGGCGTTGGTTGAACGGGCGAACATGAAATTGTTGTTTTGTGTGCCGCAGACATAAAGGTCGCCGTTTTTATTTACCATAGTTGTTCCCCAGTAAGGTTCTCCGGGTATGTATGTGCAATTTTCGAAAGTACTTCCGCCATCAACAGACCTGGTAAAAAAATCGGGGCTGCAGATGCTGTAGTATGACGTCCAGAATGCATAAATGTTCCCGTTTCCGATGCCGCCGGTTTTGTCAATGGCCATCCATTGTTTATCGCCCCCCTGTGCGTATGTCCCTCCATCCCAGGTGGCCCCGCCGTCATACGACCTGAATACCTGGCAGGTGTAATTGCCGTTATCGCTGGTAAGGCTGTTGTAATAAAAGTTGCCTTCGGTATCCCAGTCGAGGACTGGATCTGACCTGAAAATCCCGGGGTCGATTACGCCCGGGAAAGTCCAGTTTTGACCGGCATCTGTGGTATATGCAACCCCCGCCTGCCTGAAACTGTTGGTGATGGTTTCGAAATGCCTCCAGCCGATGGCCATTTGATCAGGATTATTTGGATTGTGTGTGATGGAAGGTTCATTGGCCGCATCTCCCACGATGTTCTCACCCTGTGCATTAACATTTACCTGCACTGTAAAGAATCCGGTGGAAGAATACCTGTAAGCCGGAGAGGTTGCCTGGTTTTCAATGGGTGAATGGATATACGGACCATCCATCACTTCCAGCAATTTCTGCGAAGATCCGGGTTTGTGCTGCCCCAGTGCCG
Organism: Bacteroidales bacterium; assembly: GCA_016927695.1. Classification (GTDB taxonomy): domain Bacteria; phylum Bacteroidota; class Bacteroidia; order Bacteroidales; family JAFGHD01; genus JAFGHD01. The sequence continues at coordinate 32,435 of JAFGME010000068.1, read as the reverse complement.
GAATACATAAACTCAGCATAACACCAGTGTATAATGCCTTCTTTAAGGCCTTTTTCATTTTGTTTGAGCAGGCTGTTTTCATTTTTTTTTATTTTAAATATTCATGCTGTAAAGATATAATTAAATCTTTTGACAGCATTTATTTAATTTAGCCCCATAATATTTTGATTATGCAACTAAAAAAAATGACTTTTACTTTGTTAACACTGTCATTGGCAGCAAATATTGGCCTTCTGGCACAATCAACACTTAAAACCACAGCAGAATCATCGGGCTATACCTCCACCTCCACCCATGCTGATGTAATGGCATTCGTGAAAGAGCTTGCTTCAGCCACAAACCTGGTCAGGGTCGAAACCCTTGCCACTTCCATTGAGGGAAAAGATATCCCGCTTCTTTTAATCGCAGATCCCATGCCGGCTGATCCAAAGGATTTGGAGAGCGATGACAGGATTGTAGTTTACCTTCAGGCCAATATTCATGCAGGCGAAGTGGAAGGGAAAGAGGCCTCCCTGATGCTAGCACGTGACCTTGTCAGGGATCCCAGGCCTGAAATACTTGATAACATTGTATTGCTGATTTGTCCGATACTGAATGCAGATGGCAACGACAGGATCAGCCCTGAAAACAGAACAAACCAGGTTGGGCCTGTCAATGGTGTCGGGGTAAGACATAACGGCCAGTTTCTGGATATGAACAGGGACGCCATTAAGCTGGAAACCCCTGAGCTAAAAGGTGTTGTCACTCAGGTGTTTAACCGTTATGATCCGGCAGTGACCGTAGATTGCCATACCACCAACGGTTCATATCACGAGGAGCCGGTTACTTTTACCTGGATGATGAATCCCAATGGCGACAGAAATCTGATCCACTATATGCGTGACAGAATGATGCCGGAGGTTCACGAAATGCTCCTTGCCAATAGAAATGTGGAAAATATATTTTACGGTGAGTTCATTGACCGACTCAACCCTGACAGCGGCTGGATTTCCTATGCTTCAGAACCCCGCTATCTTGTCAACTATATCGGCGTGAGAAACAGGCTGGCCATACTCAATGAAAATTATGTATATGCAGATTTTCAAACCAGGGTGAATGGTTGTTATCAGCTCCTTTGGTCGATTCTTGAATATGCGGCAGAGCACCGTGATGAGATAAAAACCCTTTTGGCAGAAAGTGATCTCCGGCTGATCAACCGGTTTGCCGGGGCACAGGCAACCGACTCATTTGCCATTGAATACAGGGGCGTTCCGACACCTGATCCCATCACCATCAAGGCCATTGAGGCGGATACGATTCCAGGGGTAAGGGGCTATTGGCGTTATAAACAGAGCGACAGGAAAAGAACGGTTACAGTACCTTATATTGCAGATTACATTCCTGTGAAAAATATTGCCGTTCCCTATGCCTATCTCATCGTGGTACCTGATCCGGAAGTGCTTGAAAATATTTCAAGCCATGGTATTGCAATGGAAATACTTACAGAAGATACCAGGCTGAATGTAGAAGGGTTTAGAATGAATGAATTGAATGGGGCTTCCCGTCTTTACCAGGGACACTACTGCAACACAATCAAAGGTGAGTTGACGGTTGAAAACCGTAATTTCCCTGCCGGCACCAGGATTGTTTTTACATCCCAGCCTCTCGGAAACCTGGCTTCTTATTTGCTTGAGCCTCAGTCTGATGATGGATTGCTGCCCTGGAATTTCTTCGACCGTTATCTTGTACCCCAGTGGGGTGGCGGCTTCTTCCCCTACCCTGTTTACAGATTGATGGAAAAAGCAGACCTCAAAACAGAAGTAATTGAATATAAACATTTTTAAAATGGAAAGAAAAAGCTTTTTGGCGGTTTTTATGCTCATATCTCTGTCATTCAGCGCAATATGTCAGTCTCCCGGAACACTGGACCCTGATTTTGGCGTATCAGGAGTAGTGTTCACTGATTTTGAGAACGCTGAGAATTACATACAGGCAGCTATTGTTCACAGCAATGGCAGGATATTGGTTTGCGGTTATACGGGATATGGTTTCAGTGGCACAATTTGCAACCTGGCACAATATCTTGAAAACGGCACCCCTGACCCTGCATTCAGCAACAATGGAAAAGTCAGTTTTTCTTTGGGAGGAAGTGAAAGCATTGCTTATGATATGTGTACCCACCCCGATGGAAGGATATACGTTGCAGGCGTTACCGGCTCCGGGCCGGACAGCGATATTGCAATTGCCTGCTTTTCTCCGGATGGTGTTCTTTACGAATCATTTGGAACAGCAGGAGTTGTTATCACAGATCTTGGTCACAATGAAACAACCAACTCGATCATCCTGCAAAATGACGGAAAGATTGTTGTTTGCGGTCATATCTATTATGGCAGTAGCAATGATATTGATATGTTCCTGTGCCGCTATCAGGCCGATGGCAGTCATGATCCTGACTTTGGCACCAACGGCCACATCGTTTACGATTTGAATGACGGTTCAGACGATATGCCGGAAGGTATGGCAATTCATCAGGGTAAAATTCTTGCCTGTGCTTCCGCCTTCAATGGGAATTCATCAGATTATGATGCCCTGGTACTTACCCGTTTCAACATGGATGGCTCCCCTGATGTTACTTTCGGCATCGGAGGCTTCTCCCGGATACAGGGGTTGACCATAAGCAACATGGTGATTTTCCCGCGAACCGATCTGGCTGTAGCCGTTGACAATAAAATAGTAGTGTCGGGCAACATAGAAGGTCTTTCAGGTTATGACTTTACCATATACCGTTTTCTGCCCAATGGTTATCCCGACAACACTTTTGATGAAGACGGGATGGTGGTTACTGATATGATAGGCGCCAATTCCCCTGCATCGGTTTTGATTCAGCCTGACGGGAAAATTGTAGCAGGAGGTTATCATCATAATACAATAGATCTTGATTTTTGCCTTGCCCGCTATCTTGACAATGGTGAACTGGATGCAGAATTTGGAAATTATTATGGTGTTTCATTGATTGACATCAGCCAGGCTGGTTTCAAAAACGATCAGATCAATTCTGTTGCACTGCAACCTGACGGAAAAATTATTGCTGCAGGATATGCCACCAATTCAGAGGAGAATGCTGATTTTGCCATAGCCCGTTACCATTCGGGGTTGTCCACCGGTTTCGAAAACAACATACAGAAAGAGCCGGAGTTCAGGGTGTTTCCGAATCCTGTTTGCGACAGGGAGATAAACTGCCAATTTTTCCTTCAGACAAAGGACAGGGTCGAAATTGGATTATATGATTACGAAGGAAGGAAGATCATGCAATGGACTTATGAAAACCAGGAGGCAGGAAAACACATTCATTTTTTAACTCTCCCTGAAAACATCCGGTCCGGAAATTATATTTTAAAACTTACCCCGGATGAGGGATTGATATCCACGGCAAAACTTGTGATATTGCTGTGATCAATAAGTTGTGCACCGGTTGATTTTCCCCCCTCCCGGATTGTTTTTCCACACAGCCTTCTGATTTGGCAGAACAGACGGCCATTGGGTTATTTCCCGCTCACAATACTGAATGTACGCGAGATACTGTTTCCATCACTGTCCACCACGGTGAGGATATGGTCACCATATTCCGGATTGGCGCTTTTTTGATGCAATCCTTTAGTGAATCCAATGAAAATTTGATCGATGTGCCAGAAAAGCGTAGTTGCCGGATCACGGTGAGCTGCTTCAAATACCACCTTTCCCTTTTTGCCATATACATCCAGGGGTAAATAGATTTTAGCCTGAGGGTCGGGGTAAATGAAAGCCATGGGCGAATCTGCCGGGATATCAGCACATCCCCCCCGAAAAGGGGGAAGTGTCCGGTAACCGGGGTTTTTCAACTTATAATAGTATTCCATAACGGGAGGAAGGATGAACCATGAAGAACGGATCATTTCCAGTGGATCTTCGCAGGAGGAGTTTACCCGGTAAGTTCCGGTACGGTCGAGATGGATAATTTTATGGTAAGGACAGGGTTTAGTCCGGAAACCTTTTTCAGTGATGAAAACAGTGTCGGCTTCCGGGCAGTTGTGCGAAGCGAGGAATCCGCTCCGGCGGCAAACGGCTGCCGGAAAAAGCTCATTGTGCGGGGGTTTGAACCATCCTCCGGTGTTGAGCATCCTGAATATTTCAAACATGGGAGGAGCAGCGGCAGTTACACCTGTAAGTCCCGGCCTTCCTTCCCCATCGGCATTGCCGGCCCACACTGCAACCACATAGCCGGGAGTAACGCCCACAGCCCAGGCATCCCTGAAACCAAAGCTGGTGCCTGTTTTCCAGGCTATCCTGTCAGAGGATCCGAAATACTGCCAGCCGGCTTCGTTTTCGGGCCTGTTGACTTCGAGCAGGGCTTCAAAAGTGAGCCAGATGGAAGCAGCGCTGAAAATATGAGCGTACCTGCTCAAACCCTCCTGCCTTTTTTCAGAGGTGTCATTAGCAATGCAATGCAGTTCACAAAAATCTTCCGGTGAATAGTGATAACCACGTCCGGGGACATGTGCCAGTACCCTGGCCATCCCCGAATATATTTGTGCCAGATCCCATAAAGTAACTTCTGCCCCTCCCAGAATAAGCGATAAGCCATAATGATCGGGCGGAAAACCGATCGTCTTCATTCCCAGCTTTTCGAGGAGGTGATGAAACCGTGCTACACCGAACTCCGACAACATTAAGACTGCCGGGACATTCAGTGAACGGGAAAGCGATTTGCCGGCCTTTACGGCGCCGTCGTAAGCCAGGGTGTAGTTCTGAGGTGAAAACCCATCCATAAATACGGGTATGTCAGGAACGAGAGTCTGTGGCAATATCCCGCCTTCCTCCAGCATAGCTGCATAAAGGAAAGGTTTAAGGATGCTCCCGCTGCTTCTTGGCGCCCGTATCACATCCACATCATTGCCATGTTCCTCCTCCCCTTTTACCCGCGTGTTGCCGTAATATCCTGCGACACTTCCGTCTGTCACCCTGACAATAAGCGCTGCTGCATTATGGATACCATTGGCAGACAGTTGTTCTGAATGTCGCTCCATGATACCGTTCAACAACAATTGTGTCTGGTGTTCGATTGTTGTTATTGTTCTTTCACCCTTTCTTTCTTTTATCATGGATGTGAGGAGGTGCGGGGCCGTTTGTGGAAGCTCCTTTGGCCTGCCTGGCAAAGTTTCCCTGCAGGCAAGGTCAAAGGTCAGAGTGTCAATGTATCCATGATCCAGAAGTTTTTTCAGGAGATTGTTTCTCTTCCTGAGAAAGGCAACCTCATTCCTTCCGGGAAAGATCAGGGCAGGTGCGTTGGGGAGCACTGCCAGGGCAGCGGTTTCCGACCATGACAGGTGTTGTGGCGCCCGGCCGAAATAGCGCCAGGATGCCGCTTCTATACCCACCACATTGCCCCCGAAAGGAGCATGTGAGGCATACAGTGCAAGAATCTCACTTTTAGAGTATTTGATCTCAAGCCGGGTCGCCAGTATTAATTCTATGATTTTTTCCGGTACAGTGCGCGGTTTTCCTTTCCTTGCCAGCCTGACGACCTGCATGGTAAGGGTGCTGCCACCGCTGACAGCCTTTCCTTCTCTGAGATTTTGATACAATGCCCTGAGGATGGAAAAAGGGTTGAATCCGGGATGATAATAGAAATGTTTGTCCTCGAACAGGCAGGCCGCCTTACTGAATTTTCCGGGAGCTTCCACAATGGGTGGAAATCTCCATTGCCCGTCATCTGCTATTTTTGCCCCCAATAAAATGCTTTCGTTTGAGTAGATAGCTGTGCTGTAAGGGTTGTCAAAAGCAGGTAAATGAATTGAAAAGTAGACCGCTGACAGGACAGCCAGACCTGCCAGGACAAAACATCTTCTCCTGATTTCCAATAGTTTTCCTGTCACGGACACAGACAATCATTTTTATTCACCCGCCCTTACGATTTTAACGGTTTTTCCCGGTATCCTCGCCTGAATATGGTCACTGTACATGGCCCCGCATTGAATGGCCGGCAGGTAAAATTCCCCAAGATAGGAGGCATTGAGAAGGAAGACAAATGTTTTTGTTTTTCCCGGCAGAATATCAAAGAAAGTGTACACTCTGTCGTCCCTTATATCCTGGTAAGACGGAACATCCGCCTTCACAGCGGAGCCTGCTTCAAACATGCGGGTATTGATAATTTCCCAACCGGAAGGGAACATGGTTGTGAGGGCCATCTCCTTGTATTCATCAAGCAGTCCGGGATGGGATACGGTGATCTCAAGTCTGAAGTCTGTGGCCTGTATCAATCGTGCGGGATCAATGACATTGTTGTTTATATCCTTGTACGCTGCATTGATTTTCAGGTTCTTTTCAACAGGTTCATTATCAGGAGTTAACGGCACACCCTCCACACAAAAACCGGCATAGAAGGGTACGGTTGAAGTGTTTTTTAACCAAAACGTTTTTGTGCCCGGGGGGCCGGTTTCAAGGTTTATCCTGCTGATGATTCCATCTGAAACACCTTCCGCAGGGCTTTCTGTACCGGTTTTGTATCTGAAACGAAAAATATTTGCTTTGGGATCGAAGAGTCCGGCTGCATCTGCCATAGCCATGAGGCACCAGGCGGTTGTTTGAGTACTCATCCAGCTGTAACTGCTCAATGATCGTGAAATGCTTTCGATAAGCAGCATAACTTCATCCATCTTGTTCATCGTGATAAGTGTCTTCAGCACGATTGCCCTGTCGCGAACTCCGGAACCATAAGTCCATGAAAGTTCAGTATAGTCTTCAATATTTGCTTTTGCTCCTGCCAGGATGACTTCTGCAGCCTTTTTATTGCCTGCCAGCAGATAGGCATAAGCAAGGAAGTATTTGGCCTGTAATGAGAGTGCGCCATCTTCCCTTAGCCGGTTCATCGAACCAAGGTCGGGTTTGTCGGCTAAGGCAAGGGTGAACAGCCTGTAAGCCTGGATGAAGTCATTTCTGGGATAATCACTTACATTCCTGGCCCAGTGATTCGCCATATTTTGCTGGTAACTGATCCATTTATTGAACATTGAACCCGGTATGGCATATCCTGCTCTTTTACATTCAATCAGGAAATGACCTGCATAGGTGCTTGCCCAGTCGTTCACTGCGGTATGCTGAGGCCAGTAGGAGAAACCCCCTTCAGGCAATTGGTAGCTTTTAAGCTTTTCAATGCCATGTTCAATATTCGTCTGTACCCTTGATCGTTGATTTTGAGTCATTTCAGACAGTTTTTCAAGATAGAGCTGCGGAAAAACGGATGATATGATCTGCTCCAGGCATCCGTAAGGATATTGGATCAGATAGTTGAGCCTCCTTTCCAGGTTAAGGGAGGGCATGCCGGAAACTTCAAGTGTTGTTTTATTGGCGCCCTCAATACCAAACACTTCATAACTTTGTTCCCATTCTTCATCCGGATTCAGTAACTTGCTGTATGTGATCGATTTTGGGGGATTTGGCGGCCTCACGTCCAGTTCTATGTCAAATGCGGCCTGTTCGCCCCCGCTGACGGCCTTCAGGTGTACCGAACCCACTCCCGGTTTTTTAGCCACAGCCAGGTCAAACATGATATCTTTTTCCCCGATGTTATCGAAATGCACCTGCTGCGTTTTCGGCCCGTTAACCTGGAAATACTCATTCGCCGTAAGTGTTACCGTTACATCCTTAACCTGGTTATTCATTGCAAATACAGTGACGGGTAACCTGACTTTTTCCGAAGGGCTGAGTACTCGCGGCAGTGTGGCCGTAATCATCAGCGGATTTTTCACCGGCACGGTTTTTTCCGATTGCCCGTAAGCCCCTTCATGACCTGCGACCAGCATTGCCCTCACCGAGCCTACGTACCTGGGCATGATAAAGTTGATCTTTTTTTCAGCGTTCCGGTCAATGGTGAACGGACCGAAAAATTTCACCACCGGTTTGAATCTTTCAGCCTTTTTGTCAGAAACCTTCAGGGTTTCGGCATCGCCACCGATGGCAAACACCTTTTCGATCCTGGCGCCATAAGCGCCAAGAATCAGGTCGTAAAGGTCCCATGTCTTCACACTTAGCGCTTCACGGGCATAAAAATGGGCCCAGGGATCAGGGGTCTTAAAGCCGGTCAGATCGAGCAAGCCTTCATCCACTATGGCAAGCGTGAAGGTCATTGGATGGCCTTTTTTTTCCTTCACGGTGATACTCACTTCTTTTTCAGGCCTGAGCTCATCAGCCATTAGCAGTGCAGGCTCAAGCTTTGTCATGGGGTTATACACCAGCAACGGTTTTACCCCGTATTGCCTTATGGGCAGGTCGTTCAGACTTTGGGCATGGGGCTGGATAAGGGATATGTTCACATAAATGTTCGGAGCCATGTCATCGGTTACGGAAAAAGCAAAAGAGGTCTCGTCTTTTTGTGTTTTCACCCAGTGCGTACTCAGCACCCTGTCGCCCGATTCAAGGCTGATCAGGGCTGTGCCTCCCTCAGAACCGGGAAATGTAACTTTGGCGGTTTCCCCAACCGTATAGGCATCCTTGTCGGAGGTGAAGGAAAGCATGGAAGTGCCACCCGGATTTTCACGCTGGCCCCTTCCAGCCCATCCGGGCCAGTCGATGTAAACGATCTGCCCAGTGCTGTGTCCGCCGGGAATCATCACATGGATAAGGTAACGGCCCCAGTCGGGATTTTTTATTTCAAAAGAAAAAGAGCCGAATCCATCGGTTGTTGAAAAATTTTTCTCCACAACGGGCTGCACATAATCACGGGAGAAATATGATGCCAGGTTATTGCTTCCTGAGTGCCACCACCACTCCCACTCCAGTTTGTAAACCCTGGCCTGCAGATTATTTACTGACACTTTATTGCCTTCCGGATCAACGGTTGCCACTTCAATTTTGTGCTCCTCATCGGTGAGTAGCATGCCGCGGGCCACATCTCCTTTCGGTACTTTAACACCGGCAAAAACCGGGTAAGGGGCATACGGTATGCTCATCTGATGAACGCTGAAATCCCCGCCTGTTTCGAAAACCTTTGTGAAAAACACAGCTTCAAGCATACCCGGGATCTTTTCGTTTACCGTTACGTTGGCCTTAACAAGTGCATTGCCCGAATGGTCAGTGTTTCCATCAAACACTGTAAACTCCGCAGGTGAGAATGCGATGGAAGGGTCATCGAAGTTATACTCTTTGAAAGCAGGGAATCTGGTGGCTACCGGTTTAAGGGTTAAATCTGTTTTTGCCTGAAGGTTCCCTGCATTGGCTCCATGAAGCCATTTCACTGAAAGCGCACCGGTGATGTCAGAAGTTCCCGCAACAAGCAGCTTCGTTTTGAAATCAAGATTAATTTTTAAACGGTTGGGTTTGACCGTTTCTATTCTGAACATGCGTGTAAAAGAGCTCCCCCCAACCTTCACCACTGCACGCCAGACGCCGGTGGGCGCTTCCGGCGCGGTTTTCGTAGCAAACCTGTAAAAGTTGTCAATGCCTGTGGCCTTTACCATCCTTTGCATGAACTTCCCGTCAGGGCTGTGGAGTTCAAAAGAAACCGGATGATCAGGAGGCAGCACATGCTCCCTGTCTTCCAGGATGAAAGTCAGGAATAAAGAATCCCCGGGCCGCCATACGCCTCTTTCTCCATAAATAAACCCTTTAATACCTTCGCTCACATCCATTCCCTGTACATCAAATTTGCTCAATGAAAGTGAATTTCCGTCGTTCACCTTAAGGTATCCCCTCTGTTCATCTTTTGAAGCAACCAGAAGGAATGGCTTCATCTCGCAATGAATTACAGCCATTCCATCGTTCCCTGTTATGCCCGAACCAATACTTTGTTGCTGAAAGTTCAATACTTCAATTTTTACGTTCCCTAATGGTTCTGTTGTGGTGATGCCGGTAACAGCCACAAAAAGTTCATTGCCATGTCCGGATTTTGCAATGATCCCCAGATCGGAAGCAAGGATGTTCCGGCTGACTTTCTTATTCCAATAATAAGAATTGCTGCAGGGATCATCTCTTTCTTCCCAGTTATAATCATAATAGCCATAATAATAATCGTCATAGTAATACCCGTCAACCCCGTCCCAGTAACTTTGCTGCGAGGCAGAATAATCGTCCCACACATCGTTTTCCTCCTCTGACTCTTCCGTGTTATTGCTGTCCGCACAAGGAAAAAGTGAGTATTTCTTTTTAAAATTCAATTCAACCCTGTAAATAGCGCCCGGCTCAGCGCTGATCAGTTTTGAGATATCTACTGAAAAGGCATTCCATTGGCCAAAATCGAGGGCGCTCTCTTCAGCAAGGTCAATTTTTTTCGATGCAATGAGCCTCCCCACCCTTTGCATCTGGTAGTCGCCATCAATCTCATTCACCTGAAGGAACTGGGCGATATTGTCCTCATATATCCTGACCACTGAAACATCCACCGATTTCAGGTTAACGGCTTCAAAAGGAAGGACAAGACCAGTGCTGTTCGGAATAATGACACCTTTTCCAATCAACCTGACGGCAGGTTTGTTGGCCTCAAAAGCAATGGTTTTCACCTCACTGTTGCCGAGATTGTATCCCGTAAAGTTTTTGATGGTGTTCTCGATATGAATATCCCTTAACCCTGTTATTCTTGAGGAGAGATAAACACTCACCTGGTTGAGGTCAATAGAGAATTTCAGATTTTCTTCATTTTCAATCCGGATAAGCCCTGAGAGATCCTGATTTTGCAGTAGCGGATCGGAAAAGGTCAGCAGGATGTACTGGCCTGGCATCTGGATCACTTTGGCGCCCAGCAGTTTAAAGTTATTCATTCCCGGAATTTCAATGGTTTCCGATCCTGAGATATCCAGCCCGTGGCTATGTCCGTCCCATTTCAGAATAAGGGAGTCATCTTCCGTTTTTCTTTGGATACTATCCACCTGAAAATGATGTATTTTTTTATCCTGATCATGAGACCAAAACAGCGAGTACTCTTTATTGTCCCTTCCTGCTGTGATCATATTTTCGATGATGATATCCTCAATAAAATCAGCCGTTTGAATCTCGCCCTCAAGTTTGTAAACACCCGGAAAATCAGGCCTGTAGGGCTTCAAATCTTTCACTGTCACCCTTAAACCCTGCCTGATCACCTGAAAACTGAGTGGAAATGACCGGAATTTTTCAGGCACATGAATGATCTTACCTAATTCAAAACTTCCTTTATACTCCCTGCCTGAAATCAGGGGATTTTCAGGGGTAAATTCAAGGGTTTGAGAGTCAACCCACGATGCGGTACCTTTGATGGAAGGGTCAAACCTGAATATCCCGGACGGCACCGCCGCACCTGGTTCGATGTCCAACGAATAAGCAGTTGTAAGCTTAATCCTGATTTTTGTTTGATTGGACACTAACCCCGAAGTGAAGGCAGAAACGTATTCCCTGAAGCCCTGATCAATCTTTTGTGGCTGTTTGCGGAAAAAAATCTTTTCTGAAAAAATAAAAATAACGATTACAGCAAGTACTGCAATTACTGTAATAACCAAAATCAACCGCTTATTTTTCATAGGTCTGACAATTGTAAATGTTATACATCTTCAAGGCCGGAGAATTTATTTTTTTTATAAATGTATAAAAAAATGATGTTGAAATAAAAGAATTTTTATTTTTATGATCGTTAAGATCAGTGAGAAATTAGGGTTAACAGTTTTAAAATCATAATATTGAGATGACGAAAAAGAAAATTGTAACCAGCATGGAGAAAATCTCTCAGGAACTGAAAGAAAGGATATATGAGTTATATCCTGACGGATGGTCAAATCATGTGAAAAGGATTACAAAACCGACAGGTGATTTTTTTTATGCCATAACGGTTGACACAGATGACTCGACCTACCTTGTCAAAGTTCCGGTAAAGATTGACTCGAAAAGTGATCTCGAGAAAGAGGAAGAACAGCAGAGCTACGGTGACAACCATTCATCCGAAGACACCAGTTCCGGCGAAACTGAAGCCGAAAGCAGTGATGATAAGGATGAGGACGACTATTGAGATGTCTGAACCTCTGCAAAGATGCTACTCTGAAATCAGTTTGGCAGTTGCTGTTCTGCCTTTATCCAGGTCAGTATACCTGAGTATGTATATCCCTGAGGGGAGATTTCCGAGGTTCAGGATTACTTTGGTTGAATTTATACCTTCCATAATCCTGACTTTGTCGCCAAAAAAGTTATATAAAGTCAATTCGCCATGGGCCACTTTACCCTGCTGATGAATAGTGATCATCGTTTGGGAAGCAAAGGGATTAGGTGATACAATCAGACGCGGATTTATGTCTGGGTTTTCAAAGTGTACAAAACCCACTGAGGGGCTGTTTTCCTCTCCCGGAGTGCCAAAATCCTGTGAAGCTTTCCAGTTTTCGGCAAGCGCATTGTCGAGCGCCGGATCCTTTAACTCCAAAGTGGGGCCGTTTCCATCGGGTTCTGTGGGCCAGGGAGCATTGTCATCGTAATGCACCGTGTCCACCAGCGCCCCTTCCTCATTGTAAAGCCTGATCAGTTCACCCGAACCGCTCAGCCCAAAATCCATATTGCCAATGAAATTGGTGACTTCCGGAAAAATGGTCTTGAAAGCAGCAGTATCCCTGCACAGTACAAGGTACCCATAAGGATCGATGAGGGTGCCGGCAGGAAAAACATACGCATGTTCATCAATGGAATCCCTGAATATCCAATCGGTGATATCAAGTTCATATCCCTGGGGATTGTAAAATTCAATCCAGTCTTCTGAATCAAAGTCGGGATGCGGATTGTAGCAGATTTCATTGATTACAAGCGAATCGGCAAATACTTTTGGTTTGAAACGGGCAATGATGGTATCGCTGGTAAAAAGATTCAGGCTTACACTGTTAAGAGTGTCCGATGGAAAAACGACATGATTCGCGAGGTCCCAGTAATCGAATTCATAGGTGATGTCGGAAGGAATTGCATTCAAAAGAACATCAACTCCTCCGAAGTAATTTCCCTGCCATGGAAAATCATTGAGTGTAAGTGAATTGAGGACGATTTCACCGGTGCCCTCCGGTTCCACCATAAGGGTAATGGGATATGGCCCGTTAAGATTGTAGCAGTTGATCAATCCCTGGTTCAATATCCCGAATCGTGTAGTGACAAAATTCCTGATTTTCTGGACATTGGTTTCCCACTCGGCTACCGAGCCTCCCCACCGTGCAACATGCCGGGGCATTTCAACTTCGATCAGGGAGGCAATGCTGTCGATCCAGGGCAGCACATAGTCAATGTGCAGGCCGGTATTGATCAGGTCGATGTAGCGGGAAACGTAATATTGTCTGAAAACGGGATTGGTTTTAAGCCTGTTCAGCATGAAGATATGTTCCTCCGGGTCGGAAGTGATCCCTTCCGGAAAACAGGGCGAAACATAAGGATTCTGCCCGGGAACGCCGGTATAGTTTATATAATGGCCAAAGGTCGCATCTTCATCCCAGAGTATGTAACCCCATTTGCGGTGAGCGCCCTCGGGATTGAGGCCCCGCCACCATCCCACATTCCAGTTGATCCAGTCGGAGCAAACCACATAGGAGTTGATCAGGATATAATCCACCAGGCTTGCAATATCCAGTTGAGATGTAACATAATTATAATTCTCCATGTTGGTCATATCCTGGAATTTGATAAAATCATGCAGTGCATTCCAGTCGGTGAAAGCCTGCTGTCCGCCATATTCGGCCCAGGTTCCGCCCCAGAGCATGAGGAATTGCAGGTCGTATTTTCCCTGCCCATAATAATAATCAGTGAAATCATGATCGTTTACCTTTTCGCGAATAGAATAAATGCCCCAAAACTGCCCGTTGGCATACATTACAACCCTTTCACCTTTTCTTACATCGAGGCTCATCCCGATTTTTTCAGCAAGGTTTTGTATGATGAAATCCCTGGTGTGGGAGCTTGTGTCGATGCCAGGATAATTATCATCACCCTCGGCCCGGATAATCAGCCTCTGAAACTCTTCCCTGTCGGTCAGTGCAAGAAGTTTACCCTGCAGGGCATAATTATAGCCGCACTCATCACGTGTGATGTAATCAATGCTGCGCTGGTCGTGTACCCAGGAATCCTGTCCGTGTTCATTAAACTCTCCGTAGGCACGGGTTGTCCTTACCCCTTGTTTGTTAAAGTATTCCATCGTGCCGAATGGCCTCAGCGATGAATTGCCGTTCAGCAGGTTAAGCAATTGATTGCCCGAGGCGGATATCACTGCTGTATTATGAAACTCATTGATGAAATATGTATTAAATTCAATCAACCCGGGCAGCACCTGCGGGTCGTTGCTTATCACCCTTGCCTGAAGAAGGGTTGTGCCGTTTACGGGTATCGGACCTGAATATACAGTGGATGAAGAGGTTGGAGTTTGTCCGTTGTTGGTAAAGTATAGGGTTGAATTGGGTTCCTGGGTGGTAATAGTGATTGTGACGGGACCCGGAAAAAACCCGGCAGTATCGCTCATGACCGGGATTTCAGCATATCTGAGATAGGCAGTGGCATTATTATTTGAGTTCCCGGGTGTCGGACTGGTGAACACACCCCATTCACTTGATCCGTTCATAACTCTTCCTCTTGAATGATCTTTTTGTGTGATAAGCAATGGTTGTATGTCAATAATATTGCCCAGCGGATTGGTTAACACAATATACTCTGTGTCTGCTTTTGTCTGGGTTAGCCTGAAGCTGGTATGGTAATTGGATCCGGTAACTTCATCCCTGCCTGTGGCCCATATTTTCAGGAACCCCCCGGAAGGTATTGTAACCCCAAACGGGAATTCCCATTTCTGAGTATCTTCGGGATCATCGCTAAGGCAATAACCGCCCAGGTTAATCCCAAGCAAATCGGAGTTGTGCAATTCTATCCAGTCTTCATATTCACCGTAATTGTCCTGAAATCCACTTAAATTGGAAGATGAATATTCGTTGATAAGTATCTGTGTATATGCAATCTGCATAATCATACTTAAACCTATAATTAAAGCAATGGAGTGTATAAAGGCTGTATAGTTTTTCATAAGTTGCTGTTTTTTAATCATCGAAAACGAAATTATTTTGATAAAGATAAATAAATGTTTTAAAAAAGAAATTGCTGCATGGGTTTTAACCTTATATTTGTTTGTCAAATCAATGTCCTGCAAAATGAGAAGTCAATTGAGAAGTGCCCTTTTTTGTATCATCGCCTTTCTGTCCTCAGGTATACTTATAGGACAATATTCCGGAATAAATGGTTCGCAACAACCGGAACAGGAAGCAGACTATTATGGAAATCGCTTTTCCGGCAGAAACATCCATAAGCAGCGTGATGTGAAAGCACCCCTGTATGGTCAGGGGCTGTGGAACTCAGTCGGGCCTTTTGGAGGAGATGTTACCGATATGGCGGCCGACCCCACTGATCCCGAACTGACATTTGCTGCAGCGGGCATACCTTTCCGCAGCGAAAACGGAGGGCAAAACTGGTCTGTTATGGAGGATCTTGCCCTGCTCTCTTCCAACAATATCCGTGTTATTGAATCCTGTTCCGATGGCTTATTGATGGCTTCGGGGGACTTCATCTACGGAAAGGGTTTCCGTTCCACTGACGGAGGCAGCACATGGAGCCCGTTTTTCATCCCTGTGAACCGTTCGATTTACTGCATTGCTTTTGACCCGGTAAATCCGGATGTGATCTATCTTGGTTTATCGGCTGACACCGGTCCTGAAAATAAAATTGTGCTGAAGTCAGAAAACGGAGGCTCCAACTGGAACCTTTTGAACCTGATTTCAGCTATGCCTGCCGGCTATTCTGCCGACAGGATATCGGTTGATCCCGGAAATCCGCAGACAGTTTTCGTGGTTGGCAGAGAAAGCTTCAGCAATGCCCTTGTGGCAGCGAGTTTTGACGGGGGTGCGACCTGGGAAAACCGGACATCCAACCTTCCGGCTGGCAAACCCGTCAATCAGGTGAGTATTGCAAACGGAAAGGTTTATATTGCAGGAGGACAGCTTTTTGGCAGCCAGTTTCTGGGTGTTTACGAAAGCCTTGATTACGGCCTTAGCTGGCAAAATATCTCCGGCTCCTTTCCCAACAAATATTGCAACGACATTCTGATTGATCCTACAAATTCTGACAGGATATTTGTTGCAACAGAGGGCGATGGGATTTATTATTCATCAAACGGAGGGTCGGCCTGGGAATTTAACACTGCAGGAGCAGGAGCAAACGGCGCAGCCCGGAAAATTTTACTGCATCCTCAAAACCAGGACATTCTTTACGCCGGTTTTCTCAGCCTTGCAGTATGCAAAAGCACCGACGGAGCACAAAACTGGGAGTATTCCCATGAAGGCATTGCCACACTTCTTATCAATGATGTTGAAGTTTCTCCCCTCAGCGATGGTGTGGCGCTCGCCTCTTTTGAGGCAGAGAACTCGGGAGGGTGTTATTTGAGCAGCGACACCGGTGAATCCTGGAATCTGGTGTCATCGTTACCGGCAACACGCTTTTCGGCGGTTACCATCGGCAAAGACGGTTGCATTTATGCATGGTCGAACGGACCATCATCCGTTGCACAGGAAGGTCTGTACAAATCGGAAGACGGAGGGCAGAGCTGGAGCAATATGGGACCCAACATTGGATCGCTTTTTGAAACACAAATATTTTCGATCTGTATTTCAGATGAAAACCCTGAACTTCTATTTATCGGAGGCAATAATTTCGGGGTAAACGGTTTTGATGCCATCATATACAGAACCGACAACGGCGGAGACAACTGGACCGAAGTGTACAAAGGAATACCCAACAACAGCGTACGCTATCTTCACATTGTCCCGGGAACAGGGGACATGACAGTGCTGGCCGCCTACAAATCGCAGGATGAACCCGCAGGCTTTCTGAAAAGTGAGAATGGAGGGGGTAACTGGGTCAAGATCAACAATGGATTACCGGCCTCATGCAGATGGGCAGGATCAATTACCTGCGATCCCACGGATATAATGACTTATTACGGTGGAATCGGGGGATCCGGAGATATGAACGGGACGGTTTATAAATCGACGGATGCAGGCGAAACATGGTCTGCAACGCCTGTTAACCTTGCCATTTACTCCAAAATCAACGACGTTTTTGTAAATCCTGAAAATACGGATGTGGTTTATGCAGCCTCTTCGCAAAATGGCATTTATCTGACAGACGATGCCGCCGTATCATGGCAGCAAAACAACTCAGGAATGCCTGCCCTGAACATCACATCATTTTCAAACCCTTATTACCAGGACGATTCACTGCATGTCCTTGCGGGGACATACACACACAGCATTTTCAAATCAAAGGTACACAACCCTTCAGCGACAGGTATCCGGCAACCTGTAACTGACAATCCGGGGATAAGTATTTTCCCGAACCCCTCGGATGGTATCTTATGGCTGAAATTCCGAAGCAGCGAAGCAAGTGTCGCAATATATACAATGCAGGGTTCCTTAGTAAGAACATTTGAATTTTCAGGCCTGAAGGAAGGTGATAACAGCGTCCGGATTGACATTTCAAAAGAACCGTTGACCCCGGGAATTTACATTGCAGTTGTATTGAACGAAGGCAGGGAGGCAGGCAGGGCAAAGTTTGTGGTTAGGGGGAAGTAGAGAGTTAATTAAGCAGAAAGTTTATAAAGTTTGTAAAGTTAAAAGTGGGCGGGTCCCCCGATCTACCTGGCGGTTTTATGTATCGCTGAGGGAGGACAAAAGTATATAAAAATTATTCGTCCTTAAACTGTGTATTCATGGTAAAAGAGAAATAGCCACGGATCCACTAATGTAAGACGAATGGAAGAAAACAACAGTTGAGTAAGCATTAATCAGTCCACCGGCGGGCAATCGTCGCAGTCAAGGCTGCGGTTGTACATCTTCATGGCGCGGAGGCTCATGCCCATGCTTGAGAATCCTCCGTCATGGAAAATGTTTTGCATGGTGACTTTCCTTGTCAGATCAGAAAAAAGAAGTACACACATACCGGCACACTCTTCTGCCGTGGCATTTCCAAGCGGCGACATCCTGTCGGTAAAGTCCAACAGACCGTCAATTCCTTTCACGCCGCTACCGGCAGTGGTGAGTGTGGGCGATTGTGAAATGGTGTTGACCCTGATTTTTCTCTCCCTGCCGTAGATGTATCCAAAGCTTCGCGCGATGGATTCAAGCAGCGATTTCGCATCGGCCATATCGTTGTAACCATAAAGAGTGCGCTGTGCGGCGATATACGACAAGGCTACCACAGAGCCCCACTCCTTTATAGCATCCAGCCTGAAGCAAACCTGAAGAATTTTATGAAAAGACAGGGCTGAAATATCAAGTGTTTTACTGAAATAATCATAATCAAGGTCGCTGTAAACCTTTTTTTTCCTTACATTCATCGACATACCCACCGAATGGAGGATAAAATCAATTTTTCCGCCAAGAATATCCATTGATTGCTGAACCAGCCCGGTAAGGTCGGGCACGCTGGTGGCATCGGCCGGTATGACCGGCGCATGGCATTTTTCAGCCAGCTCGTTGATTTCACCGAAACGGATGGCGGTCGGAGTGTTGGTGAGGGTAAACTCCGCTCCTTCTGCATATGCCATTTCTGCGGTTTTCCAGGCAATGGATTTGTGGTCAAGGGCTCCGAAAATGATGCCTTTTTTACCTTTCAATAAATTGTATGCCATGGGTTTGATGTTACTGTTTATCGCTGTTTTTTCCGATGAGGTTTCTTGCGGTTTCCAAAGATGCGCCGGAAATGTTTTCACCGCTGACCATCTTCGCGATCTCCTCCACCCGCTCCTTCAGAGTTAAATTTCTGAATTTTGACCTGCTTATATTCCCCTCAGATTCTTTATAAACGAAAAGATGACTGTTTCCCTTCCCTGCGATCTGTGGTAAATGGGTGATGGCAATAACCTGCATGCCGCCGGCCAGCGTTTTAAGCAGTTCCCCTACCCTGTCGGCAATCTTTCCCGACACCCCCATATCGATTTCATCCAAAATAATTGTCGGGAAATTGTTTTTTCCTGATACCAAAGATTTGATGCTCAACATGAGTCTCGACAGTTCCCCTCCGGAAGCAGTTTTTGACAATTCCCTGCTTTCACCCATATTATTGGCATTGAAAAAGAAAGAGATGTGGTCTGTGCCATGCCTGCCCGGTTCACTGGCAATTTTATGATCCACTTCAAAAACCGCTTTTGGCATTCCCAGTCCGTTCAGTTTGGCTTCCACTTCACCGGCGAAGGCTGGCAGCACAGAGGAACGCTTTTTAGTGAGCACACCGGCAAGATCAATGATCCTGTTTTTCTGTTCAGCGAATTCCTTCTCTTTTTGTTGAATTTCCCCTTCAAGGGTATCCATGTCGGCAAGTTTCTTATCAAGTTCGTCTTTAAACAAGAGAATTTCCTTCGCTGAAGCCAGCCGATGTTTATGCAGAAGCCGGTTTATGGCGTCCAATCGCTCTTCAATGGCAGCTACCCTTTCGGGGTTATAATTAATGTTCTCCGATGCAGCAGCGATTTCAGAAGAAATATCCTTCAGGTCAATGTAATCATTGTTAATGCGTTGCGCAAGCTGTTCAAATTTATCGCTGTGCCGGGCAATGGCATGAATTTTTTCCCTGACCGCATTCAGAGCTGTTTCAATTTGGTTGTCGAGGATTTCACCGGCGGTCAAAAGATTTTTTTTATTCTCAACGGCATTTTTCAGCCATTTCAACTCATCTGAGAGCAGGCCATCTTCATCGGGAGCAAGGTTTTCATGTTCAATTTCGTCGAAAAGAAAGCGGTAATAATCACGGTCAGACTGTTGCTTTTTTTCTTTTTCTATTAAGGAGTTAAGTTCATCCGATATCGCACGGAATTTTTTGTATTCCTTTCCATAACCGGCGCTTAGCTCCTGAATGCCGGCGTAAGTATCGAGAACGCTGAGCTGGAAATCAGGGTCATTCAGCGATTGCATGCTGTTTTGCGAATGGATATCGACAAGAGCCGAGCCTAATTCATGAAGCATATTCAGATTAGCGGGCGTGTCGTTGATAAAAGCCCTGGATTTGCCTTCAGGATTGATCTCCCTTCTGATCAGGGTGTATTCATTCCAAAAGTCCAGGTCATACTTTTCAAACCATTCCCTGATCCTGATATCATGAGTCATGAACTGCCCCTCCACAATGCATTTGACATCCTTGTCCAGCAACGCTTTCATATCAGCTCTTTTGCCAAGGATCAGTGAAAGCGCCCCTAACAATATCGACTTTCCCGCGCCTGTTTCGCCCGTAATGACATTGAGCCCCTGTTCAAATTCAACCCTGGCTTTGTCGATAAGAACATAATTCTGTATGAATAAAGACTTCAGCATGTGCTCATCCATGATTGATTTGTGGTGCAAAAATACAAAAGATGCAATAAAGGAGCCGATTTAGTTCCGGTTCATTATCTGGGAGTATTTGCTTGAATTCGCCGGGTCAATCTCTTTCAGTATATTGATTGCATTGGATTTCTCTTTCGCCGTTCCCATGGAAAAAACGTTGACAAACTCATCCCTTTTGGCATCAAGGATGATCTGCAGTGAAAATAATCCCGGCCTTTCATTATAAATGTTTTTGAGCAAAGTAAGGTTTTCATTGATCTGTGCTCTTCCCTGGTCGGTTTTTTCCGACATCAGGTCAAGGCCATTTATGTGGTATTCATATAAAAACTTCCTGAGGTCATTGTATGAATTGTTGAGCATGTTTTCGACAAGCCAGTAACGGTTTTTTTGATTTTCGAATGATTTCCAGCCACTCTCTGCAGAGTTCTGGGCTGCATTCACTACGCTTTCCGCCTTTTCATAAAAGGGTGTTCCCCCATAAAGGCTGAATGTGTCAAAATCAACGCCTAAAATGATATAGAGGTAGTAAGCGAGCACCGATGTAAGGTTTGAGACATGGTTGTTTTCAATAAACTCAAGGGGTTGGTACTCAATATATTCAAATTCGAAATTTTTATCCAGGTAATTAAACAGATTGGTGTTGTATGCTGTTTTATAAACCGGACGGGATGCAACGATGTTCAGGGTGGCCCTGTAATAATCGGTAGAAACCCTTTCAGTAATATTGATCAGAAAACTGCATTCGATTCTTTCTTCCAATTTGAAAGAGTAAGCGGTCCATCTCCTCTCATTGATAAACCGGTTCAATTCGTCCTGCAAGGTCTGAAAAGCTTTTTTATCCGTTCCCTCCACCTGTCTTGAATTCACCTGGATACTGCAGTTGAATTCCTGTGCTTCCACGCCGGCTGTAACGGCAAATAAAAGAAAGTAAAGACATATTTGACGGACGATTTTCATATTATGTTAATCGTTTTTTATGAAAAATTATTGCGTTGTCGGCAATATCCCTGGCCACTTCCTTTTTATCCTTCAGTTCAAAGCGCAACGCCTCACCGTTTTTCCGGAGGATGGTAATTTTATTGGTTGAGCTTTCAAATCCTGCACCTTTGTCCGTGAGGGAGTTAAGCACGATGAAATCAAGATTTTTTTCAGCAAGCTTTTTCCCTGCATTTTCAGTTCCGTCATCCGTTTCGAGTGCAAACCCGATGAGTGTCTGGTTGTTCCTTTTGTTTTTCCCCAATTCCATCAGGATATCCCTGGTTTTTTTCAGATTCAGGGATAAGTTCCCGCCCTCCTTTTTTATTTTCTGAGGGCTGTAATCAGCAGGAGTGTAATCTGCAACGGCGGCTGCCATGATGATGATGTCTGCACTACCGGAAAGCGCGATGGTTTTATCGAACATTTCCGAGGCGGTTTCAACCCTGTGTACATGAATTTCATGATGGCCGGCAGCCACATTCACAGGACCAGAAACCAGGTCGACAACGGCTCCCCTTCCTGCGATTTCATCAGCAATGGCATACCCCATCCTTCCCGAAGATCTGTTGCCAATAAACCTGACCG
Organism: Bacteroidales bacterium; assembly: GCA_016927695.1. Lineage (GTDB taxonomy): Bacteria > Bacteroidota > Bacteroidia > Bacteroidales > JAFGHD01 > JAFGHD01. Next base: position 10,533 of record JAFGME010000068.1, on the reverse strand, counting down.
GATCAATGGGTTCAAGGGTTGGGCCGGCAGTAACCAGAACTTTTAAACCCTGAAAATCCTTTGGTTTGTTAATGAATTTAATAATGACATCAAATAAATCTGCCGGTTCTTTCAGCCTGCCCGGGCCGGTGAGTCCGCTGGCAAGATATCCTGTTTCAGGTTCAATATAAAAATGGCCGTATTCTTTTAACCTGGCAATATTTGCCTGTGTGGAGGGATGAAGAAACATATCCATGTCCATTGCCGGAGCAAACAGAACCGGGCACCTGGCAGCAAGATATGTGGCAACGAGCAGGTTGTCTGCAATACCGTGGGCCATTTTACCTAAAGTAGTAGCTGTTACCGGAGCAATTAAAATAATATCGGCCCATCGTCCCAGGTCGATATGGCTGATCCATGTACCGTCGGATTTTAAAAAGAAATCCGAATAAACCGGATTTTGTGAAAGGGTGGATAAGGTCAATGGGGTAACGAAATCCGCTGCAGCCTTAGTGATAACAACCTGAACCTCTGCTCCCTCTTTTTTCAGCAGCCGGATAAGAAGAGGTATCTTGTAAGCGGATATGCCTCCGGTAACGCCAATGAGTATTTTTTTCCCTTTCAGCATTATATTTGCGATCCCGGACGATCTTTGCCGGCGCTTTTCAAAGGATTTCTGTAGTATATCTTTTCATTCAGAAATTCATGAACTGCAATCAGGGTCGGTTTGGACAACCTTTCATAAAATTTGGCAATTTCAATCTGTTCGCGGTTTTCAAATATTTCTTCAAGATTATCCTGTGTGGTGGCAAATTCCTGTATTTTCTGGTTTAGTTCATCCTTCAGTTCAACAGAAATCTGATTGGCCCTTTTTGAAAGAATGACAATGGATTCATAAATGTTACCCGTCGGGATTGAGAAGTCTTTCATCCTTCGGGTAACCGCTTCATTGTCGGTTTTGATTTTTTTATAGTCCATAATCTTCTTTTTTGTTTTTAATTACTTTGAGCGAAGTTTCATACATATTGTTAACCTCCTTTGAATACTTACTTTCAGGATATGAAGCCACAAAATTAAGGCAGGATTTGACAGTCTTCTGGAAGCGTTCTTCTTTCTTCGCCGGTACACTTTTCTGCGAATACTGATAATTTGCGCTGACAATGTAGAACATCACATCTTCCTTAAATCTGGTGTCAGGATAATCCTTAATTACGTTATTGAAAGCTGTGACGGCAGCTTCAAACCTGTCCATTTTCAGATAAAGCTTTGCTATTTCATAAGATTTTTTTTCAAGTTTTTCCCTGAGTTCGTCGATAAGGGTATTACATTCTTCCACCCTTTCACTTGAGGGGAAAGTGTTGGCAAAAAGCTGCAGTTCATTGATGGCTTCATAAGTATTGGTTTGATCAAGGCTGTACACCGGCGATTCTTTATACTTACAAAATCCGCTCATAAAAAAACATTCTTCCGCCCATTTACTCCGGGGAAAAGTTTTGTAAAACTTTTTGAAATAGTAGCTTGCAAGGACGTAATCCATCTGGTTAAAATAGGCATAGGCATAATTGTAATAAATTTGTTCAGCCTGCTCTGTGGCCCTGTAAACAGGAAGTAACTGCTCATACAATGACAATGCCCTGTAGTAGTCTTCCCGGGCAAAGTATTCATTTGCCATTTCAAGTTTTTTTTCATTGTCGCCACTTTTCAGCAAACGCTGATACTTACTGCATGAGCCGGAAAGCAACGCCAGTAAAAGGGTGAAAAATACTATACCTGCCCGATTAAACATGGGGGCAAAATTAATGTTTTACTTTGAATTACAAAATGATGTTTAATAAACTGTTGCGGAGTGTTTTTATTGCATGATGCTTCTTCCGCCGTCTATTGTATGATCAGCTTTTCTATCTTCTGTACAAAGCGATTTTCTATTTTCAGGATGTAAACCCCTTTCGGAAAAGTTGTCAGGTTAAGGCTTGCGACGGGGCCTGACCAGGAGAATTCCCCGGCCGGCTTACCTAAGCAGTTGTATAACACAGCCCGTGATGTTTCCTGTGCGTCATTGCCGGAAAGTGCAATCTGAACTATGCCACCGGTGGGATTGGGGCTGATTTTAATCGCTGTTTCATTCCCTGGCAGGTTGTGTCCCGTCCCTACCATGAAGGGATTTTCAGCAAAAGCAACAATGTTGCATGCCACGGCCAATGCTGGGTTGAATCCATCGCTGCAGTCGGAACAGGTGACCCCTGTAACGCAGTCGGGATGGTTAGGATGGCAATAATCAATGTAGTTTTCGTAAAAAACATATCCCAGATCGATGGTTTCTTCCTGAACGAAAGGGGTGAGATTAAAGTCGAACCATTGTGCGATTGTGCCCGGGCACCAGCCGGCCCTGTCGTACCACCAGGTGCCGTTTTGCGGCATGCAACCGTCGGGATTGGGGTTGCAGGCATACCAGTTGTATTGCTCAAACGATTGTGTTCCGTTGATGGTGATATGATGGGTTGCTTCATAGAATTCAGCGGCATTTCCGGTGTTCAGATCTCCCCATCCATGCCCGGTGGATACCAGCTTCAGTTTGGAAGCCACTGTGTTGTCAGGAAAGGCAAAACTGAAGTTATCCACGGGCTGAAGATTGGCATAATCGCCGAAAGGGTAATAATCCTGCCATATTTCCCTGATGGTGCTGTAAAGGTATGCCGGTGTTCCGGCCTGATAATTAAGGATCAGGTAATATTTGTATCCATTGTCAAGGGTGGCACAGTTCACCCTGAACCTGATTTTACCCTGCAGTATCGACATATAATCGGTAAGGTCAATATTATGTGTACAGGGCACACCGTAAGGAGTGATATAGCGGATAATCTCTATCCATTCGCCATTGTGTCCTTTGGCATCCAGGCTTGCGACCCTGTCCCATTCACCGCAGCCGCCTGGCGGGCATTGCACTTCGAGGGTGCCGGTGATCTGGTTATAGGCGCCCAGAAAGCTTGGAAGTTCAGCTTCCACCTCTGCAAAAGGCACATCAGAATTAAGCCACACACCATCCACCGCAGTGACCTCCTTGTCGGAGGCGTTATTGAGAATATTGATACTGATGGTTTCTGTGGCTGAAGCTCCGAAATTATTGGTGGAAACGACATTCAGGGTATAGGTTCCATGGGAAGGGGGCGTCCACCATGCCTCAAAATGATCATTGAAAAAGCTCATGGCCGGTATATTCTGACCGTTGATCTCGAATTTCACATGATGCACATAAAACAGTTCCGGATATTCGATGGTGGATATGGCAGCAAGCTGGATTTGGGAAAGGACAGGCACGTACACCTCACCCTGCAGCGGGCTTCTGATGTCGATTTCCGGAACATGCGCCATTGGGTCGATCACCATGAATGAGTTGATGACAGGGTCTGCCGGATCGTACTGGGCATTGCCGGGCTGGGTGGCTTGTATCTTCACTTCTCCCGGGTTTCCTGTCAGTGTCACGAGGTTACCCTCGATGGTTGCCGGGCCTGAGATTACCTCAAAAAACACTTCAAGGCCTGAAGAAGCGGTTGCTTCTATTTCAAAAGGATCGTCGGTGGTAAGCTTATTGGGTATCTGAGGAAAAGAGATGGCCTGAAATCCGGGATCGAGGGTGCCCCCGAAATTGGAAGTCGGCCCTGTAAGCGCAAAATTCATAAGTTCGGCATCCCTCTCACCATTGCCGATTTCACAGATCAGATGGGTGATGGATGTGTTGTTGCCGCCGGGATCCCCCTGGTTGAATTTGTAATATAACTGCAGGTTTGGCTCATTTCCGGCAAGCTCATCATTCATGATGTCCTGCACTTCCTGCTGGGTCAATGCTTTATCCCATACTGACACCTCATCGGCTCTGCCGCCGTACACGAAGTTAAAGCCTCCCAAAATACTTTTGCCAATGGCAAAACCAATATTTGGATTTGAGAACTGCCCTGAGGCGGAAGCGCTGCCCTTAAGTGCGCCATTGACATACAGCGTTACCGAGCTTCCGTTATAAATCCATGAGATGTGCTGCCAAACCTGCGGGATGATGGTGTTGGCCGGAGCCACATATTCATAAAGATTGCCCGAATTGGCAAAACGGCACTCCAGAACGCCGTTATTCAACTGGATCAGATAGAAACCTTCCCCTCCGGACCTGAATCCCATATATCCCTGGCCGTACGCCAGTTCGTCACAATAGAACCAGCCTGTCATGGAAATTCCGTTCGTACCTGTAATGTATTGAGAACCATTCTCAAGGATGCAGTAATCATCCACCCTGTCGAAGTGGAGATACTGGTTGGTTTGAGACATCAAAAAGGCAGGCTGCGCAAGCATCATCAGAGAAAGCAGCAGACGAATTTTCTTCATTAAAGTTTTCATTGGGATGTGTTTTATTATTATTATGTTTAAGATGTATCGTCAGGTGATGTAATATTTCGTCAGATGATTTTCATTTTAAGGGATCCACCATATTTTGAAATCCGGGGTATCTCCGCCGCCCTGGTTTGCCAGGGCGCTGGCCCAGTTGGCCGAATTGTATTCCACTTCCGAGGGGGGATAAGGCATACGGTAATGACTGATTGGTTCTCCTTCGTGTGGAGTGAAGCCCGTGCGGCGTGCCAGCGCATAGGCCTCCCAGGGTTGCCTGAAAGCATCCAGCCAGCGTTGTGTATAGATGAAGGCAAGCTTTTCCTCATCCGAAGATGCGTTCCACGATCCGAAAACAAAGAGGACTGAAGCTGCATTCAGATGGGCTGGTATAGAGATGTTCTCCCCGAATGACATTCCGGAAACGGGCAGTTTCGAGTTTTCAGCCACATTTTTCCACCACTCAACAGAAGTGTTTATCCCGTTCATATATTCCCCGTCGGCCTTGGACTGATCCACCGCAACGCCGATCCCCCTGAAGTAAGCCTCCGCTTTGATGAAGTGCACCTCCGCACCTGTTATCAGGATGATGGGCATATAATCCTCGTCTCTGATCACATAATAGTTGAAAGGTGAGTAAATGCAGGTTTCCCCTTTTATTCCAAAAGCCCCGACCTGATCCCGGTGGGTACCGTACGGGATACCTCCGGAAGCAGGGGTGCTGATGACAGGTATCTGGGGGAAAGCAACCCATTTATTGGCGTTGTTACCTTCAAAAAAGATGTAGGCGCGGGGATCGATGATTCCGCTGCCGTCAGCGCTGTCGTGCTTCGACAACTGATGCCAGATGTTCGAACCCATCCTGAGATTGTTATGTTCCCTGAAGGACCAGTTCATACTTTCGTTGGAAAAGCCCATAGCAGCAGGCCACATGCAGGCGCTTTCCAGTTTTGGGGTCAGAAAGTCATAACCGTACAGAACGGGCCTCTCATTCTCAATAATATTTTTAATGATTTCTCCGGCAAAAAGGGGGTCTTTTTCCGCCATACGCATGGCATGGCGAAGGCTGAGGGAGTTGGCGAATTTTCTCCACATCTTCATGTCACCGTTAAAAAGCTTGTCAAATCCTGCAAATGTGGCAAAAGGTTCTTCCATCGTGGCCGTATCGCTGATGTTCTCATCCACCCATACCAGCTCCTGCAGCAGGAATTTATAAATGGTCTCCTGCCGGTCAAATTCAGGATGCAGTTGCTCCAGGTCCTGGAATCCGTAACCTGCATCAAAAAATGGGATATCCCCGAAAACATCCGTTAGTTTGAACGTTTTGTAAGCCAGCGCCGTTTTAAGCATCGCCTGCATATTGGATAGCTCAGCCGAATTGTCCATTTCAGAAAAGCGCCTTTCCAGCTCACGTATCTGTGTGAGTGCCCCGTAATAATTGGTCCACATTTCCTCTGTTCCTATGGTGAAATTGCCCCATGCCTCTTTGGTGAGGGCTGCCTGCTGGGTTTGTTTGTAAAGGATTTCGTTATTGACATAAAACTGCTCATTCCAGCCGGGCAACAATGACTGGATGATACCGTTGAAAAGAGAACCATGGCTGGCAGTGGTAAAACCCTGGGGATCCTTGTTCATCTCTTCCAGGTCCTTTTTGCAGGAGAAGGCCAGGATAGCTGAGGTGATAATGAGTAAAGCCGTTGTTATTCTGTATGTTCTCATTGATGTGTACCTGTTTTATGACATTGACAATTAAAATGCGGCGCTGATGCCAAAAGTGACCGAACGTGTTGAAGGGAATGAAGCCCATTCAAATCCCTGCGCATTCCCTGATCCCATGAGGCCCTCCGGGTTTATTTTATCAGGAAGAGTAGTATAAATATAGCATATATCCCTGCCTGTTATGTTCAGAGTCAGGCTTTGAAACACTTTTGCTTTGCTGACCACTTTTTGAGGGATGGTGTACGAAAGTGTGACATCCCTCAGCTTCACCCAGGTGTTCTCCAAAATACCGGGTGTTGAGAGGAATTTACCCCAGCCGCCGGCATTCGGCAGATATTTGTAGTAATAATGTACCACCTTGTTGTTGGGAGTTCCATCGGCAAAAACGCCATCCAGAATCACACCTGTATTGCTGACATTTCCATCCGGATCGGTGTATGGAAGGCCTCCTCCCTGCCGTTCGATAAGTGTTTCAGGGCTCTGACCGGTTTGCAGCCCGATGACATAAGAACCGCAATATATCTCACCTCCCCATTTGGTATCTATCAGAGTGGAGAGGGAAAATCCTTTATACTTCAGCTCGGCATGCCATCCGGCCAGGAAGTCGGGGGAGGCATTTCCAATAGGAACCCGGGTGTCTGTGATGAGATAGTGGGTGCCTGCATCATTCAGGATGGGCTGTCCGTTTTCGTGGTAAACATAATCGTATCCGCTGATGGTGCCATAATCATCTCCCTCCCTGAGGATCATCGCCGGACCGTTTAATCCCCAGATGTCGGCAAGCTCAAAAACATCGGCATAATCACCCAGGCTCACCACTGTGTTGCGGTTGCGTGCGAAATTCAAGCCTGTCCTGAACAACAGGTTTTTATTTTGCACCGGGACGGTGTTCAGGATGATCTCTATTCCTTTGTTGGTAAGGACACCCTCATTGATTTTAATATGTGAGGCGCCTGATGAGGCCGGAACAGGCGCTACGATGATCTGGTCGAAGGAGTAAAGGTAGTAATATGTGAAATCCAGGTCGATTCTGTTGTCAAGAAAGCCCATGATGAGGCCTGCTTCCCATGAATTCACACGTTGTGGTTTGAGTTCGAATGGCGGGATCGTTGAAGGGAAGAAGGAGGTTTGTTCCCCGCCGAAATAACCGGTAGAATAATAAAACTCAGTCTGGTAAGGTTCGGTGTCTGTAGCGGTTTGAGCCACCCCTCCCCTCACCTTAAGGAAGTTCAGCCAGGAAATTTTTTCCTGCAGGGGAAACGCCTCCGATGCAATGAAACTGACGGATAAGGAAGGATAGAAGTAGGAGTTATTCTTCGGCGGCAGGGTCGATGACCAGTCGTTGCGGCCTGTAATGTCAAGGAAAAGAAAGCTTTTATATCCCAGATTCAGAAAGGAAAAAACGGAATTGGTCCTTCTCGTCCGTATGTCTTCTCCAGCCACCATCGATCCGGCCGGATTTCCCAGACGGTCAACGATTACATTCCCGCTTTCATCGGTGTAATAGGTGGTTTCCGTGTAGTTGTTGAAGGTGTACATATTGGGATAATACCATGTTCCCGAATGGCCGCCGATCGAGTAAAAGTCCTGCTGCCACCTGCTTCCGCCCACAGTGAACTTCAGGCTGATCTCCCGGTTAAGAATATTGTCCCTACCGGCCGAAACCATGTATTCGTAAATACCTGCGATGTCTCTTTGCAGCGAATTAGAGTAGTATCCTCCTTTCAGTCCGATGACATCTGTGGGTTTGTTTCTGCTTTCATACTGGCTGAGGGTGAAATCGCGCCCGGCCCTGCCAAACATGGAAAGCCAGGGGGTGATGTCATAGGTTAGTGTGACCGATCCGAAATACTTATCTCTTGCGAGGGTGGTGTTGTTATTGTAATAATCCCACCAGAGGTACGGGCTGACATAATAAAAGGGATACCCTTCCATGGGATTTTGTGAACCGTCGGGGAGTTCAAAACTTTCTTTATCGATGCCTTTGTAGCTCCTGCCCCATGAATAGAGCAGGCCTTTGCTGAAGGAACTGCCTTCTTCGCCTGTCATAGGGCTGTTCAGTCTGTTGTAGTTGACATAGGTCAGTGACATATCGGCCCTCACTTTTTCCGATAGTTTGAGGTTGCCCCCAAAATTTACGGTAGTCTGGTCGAATTCGCTGTTTTCAACAATGGGTTTATGGTCGAGACGGGTGACCGATACGCGCATGGTTCCTTTTTCATTTCCGCCGGCAGCGGCCAGGTTGTGGGTTTGGGTATAGCCGTTATGGAATGGAAGTTTGAGGTTGTCAGGCTGAGGCGACCAGGGTCTCATAACACCGTCCCACCATTTTACCATCTGGCCTTCCATTTTTGGCCCCCATGAAACGCCAGAACCATAGTAACCGAACTCGTCGGAGGTGGAGGTGGTTTCCCCCGATTGATTAAGCACCAGGTTGTCGGTGCCGTAGATTCCGGGGTAAAGAAGTGTGTCGCCTGCCGCGTTTGTGGGGAATGTTGGAGGGCTGAGTGAGATGGGTCCCCCGTGACCGTAAACATCCTGAACTTCCCGGTAACGGAAGGGCATGATAATTTTATGGGTCATGTTGTATGTGATCCCGATGCCCTGGCGTTTTTCACCCCGCTTTGTAGTGATAAGGATGACGCCGTTGGCTCCTCTGGAACCGTAAAGCGCCGAAGCAGCTCCTCCTTTGAGGATGTCATAACTCTCAATGTCAAAGGCGTTAAGGTTGTTAATGGCATTTCCCCAGTCTCTCCCCCTTCCTATGTTTTCAAGACCAGGCGTGTTTTCCATCGGAACACCGTCAACCACGATCAGGGGTTGGTTTTCCCCGTTGATGTTGTTGTTGCCCCTGATCACAATGCGGGTGGAGCCGCCTTCGACCCCGTTGTTATTCGACACCTGTACACCTGCCGCCCTTCCTGTCATTCCGCTGAGGACGTTGGGAGCGCTGGATTTCGTTACCATTTCACCCTCAAGTTTTTCCGTCGAATAACCGATCTCACGTTTCTGCCTTTTAATGCCGAGAGCTGTCACCACCACCTCCTCCAGTTTTTGTGCTCCGGGTACAAGCAGTATGTTGATGGATTCTTCGCCGGATACCGTCACTTCCTGTGTTTCGTATCCGATAAAGCTGAATATCAAAACATCCTGATCAGTTAGTCCGGGGAGGCTGTAATTGCCATCAAGGTCTGTAACTGTTCCGCGGGTTGTCCCTTTTACCACCACCGAAACTCCCGGCAAAGCTGTCCCATCGTCGGCTGAAGAAACCTTCCCCCGGATGATTTTCTCCTGCCCTGACAGGGAAACGCTGAATATCAGCAAAACACAAATTAGAGCATACGTTTTATTCATAAATTTTTCTCAGATTCATTATTCAGTATAACAGTGCTTTGAGGTTTCGGGCATGGCGGCTGGTCATGGAAGCAGGATGAATTTCTTTCGATCAGCCTGACGGGCAACACCTTACGGATAAAAGCGCCGTTGACCTGCCCGTTAATGCTTTGCAGGAGGATATTCACAGCCTCCTGACCAATTTCCTCCACCGGTTGCGCAATGGCTGTAATGGAGGGGCAACTGAAACGGAAAAGCTCAATGTCATCGAAACTAATGAGGGCAACATCATCCGGGATGGAAAGGTCCATTTCACCAAGACTTTCAAGAATGGCGACGGCGATCCGGTTGTTCACTGTGAATATGGCATCCGGAAAAATACCGGCATCTTTTAACCCGGCAAGGGCCTGTTTTACCTGCTGGTTCAGGTTGCTGAAGGATATTTCGCAAATGAGTTTGCTGTTGACCCGGATGTTTCCGTCTTTCAGTGCATCGCGGTAGCCCTGCTCCCTTTCCCTCACGGAACTCAGATATGAAGGGGATATCCTGAACAGTGCGATTTTCCTGTAGCCATTTACGATCAGAAGACGGGTGGCGCGAAATGCTCCATCCCGGTTCTCCACCCCTACATAATTTGTATTAATCTTTGCCAACTGCCTGTCGATCAAAACAAAGGGGTAGTTTTCATGTTTCATTCGGGAGAATAATTCCGTGCTTTTCTGGGTGGTGGAGATGATCAACCCATCCACCTGCCGTTCGCGCAGCAGATGAATCAGGGCATTCTCCCGGGCCGGATCCTCGTCGGTGCTGCAGATGATGAGGTTGTAGTTGTTACGGGCTGCCTCTTTTTCGATTTGTCTGGCTATTTTTGCATAGAACTTGTTCGAGATGTCGGCCACGATCAAACCTATCGTATTTGTTTTTCCAAGTCGAAGTCCTCGCGCCATGAGGTTGGGCTGGTAGTTCAGCTCCCTGGCCTTCCGGATCACCTTCCGCTGGGTTTCGGTATGGATGCCCTTCTCATTGCCCTGGCCGTTTAAAACAAATGACACGAGTGATTTCGACACTTTCAGGCTGTCTGCAATATCTTTGATAGAAACCTTTTTCACCTGTGTTTTACTAAATCGTTTT
>JAFGME010000067.1 GCA_016927695.1 Bacteroidales bacterium | reverse complement strand
AGGATGTTACTGCAGGAATGCCTTGCAGATGCAGCAGAAAATAAAATGAATGGAGTTGCTTTGGTGGTGAGAAAAGGAACCTGGATGGCAGGCCGGAACCTTTTCATAAAAGAAGGGTTTGAAGTATGTGACACTGCCCCGCCCGATTTCGAGTTGCTGGTGAAAAAAATAAAAACCTCTGTGAAAAGCCCGTCTTTCAATTATAACTGGAAAGGCAAAGCGGAACAATACAGCAAAGGGTTGTACATCATCACATCGGATCAGTGCCCCTACACTCCCAAAGCCATCCTGGATATCAGGGAAACGGCAGTGAAAGAGTATGGGATCCCTCCCCGGGTGGTTCATTTGAAATCAGCCGCCGAGGCGCAGGAAGCGCCCTGTCCCTTCGGAACTTTCTGCATTATCCTGAATGGCAAAGTGGTAGCCGACCATCCCATCAGCGCAACAAGGTTCAGGAATATTATGAACAAGGAGATTCCCAAAACCTGATACATGAAACTTTCAGCGGTTTTGGGTAAAACGCCTGAGATCGGATAGTTGAAATGTCCACTCGGGTGTCAAAAGCGTTTCTGTCAGCCGGTACCAGGGACTGATTTCAGGCTCTGACGGATTGACCAGCACCTGTATTTCCTGTGCCGGCATATAACTCTGCGCAAGCATGAATATCCTCTCCCCTGTCAGGGTATCCGCAGCCACATCCAGGACGATCACTGCATGGCCAAAAGGATTCCTTTTCTGAATGAATACATCTCCCGGCAGGATCGCCGAAGGGTCAGCCACCGGCAGTAATTCATCATGAAGCGAAGCGGTATTCGCATAGGAAAAAACAAAATCAAGATATTTCCTGAATTTGGGATATGAAAGGTCCTCCCCTGCATAATCGGTAAAGTACCTGGGTTTCCCATCTGAAATAAAATTGAAATGTATGCTATTATAATCTTTCAGCTCATAGAGATATTCGGCCCTCAGTCTCATCACCGCATCGGCACATTGCTGCAGGTCACGGTTGCCAATTTCCAGATCGATCACCGACAGGTAAACATTCCCCGGTTGCTTGATGGATCCGTCGTAGTACCTGACTTTCTCTCCAAAAGGTTTAAGGGTTAAGTTGCGAAGGAAATTCCCGAATGAACCTTCCGCAATTTCAATCCTGGAATAACCTTCCAGGGGATTAAACCTCCCGGCTGTCGTCATGCCTTCCGGAATACATATTCTGTATTTATCCGGAGAAACCTCCGGAAGCGTTTCAGGAGGGTTATTCTGCGCCTTACAGGAGAAAATAAACAAAAGCAACAATGGCAGTGTAAACGCCGCAAATCTTGTCAAACATCCTCTTATTCGCCCTTTTTTCTTATTGGATATCCATAAAATCATTGCTCAGCAGGATTTTCTTTCTATTCGTCAAAACCCATTTCTGTCAGCAGGCTGATGCCGTATTTGTCTTCCATGAACCTGAAATAGTAATACAGCCTGTATTCAATTTCAAGGCCATATTCTTCCCGGGGGTTGTAATCGATATAAAAATCACAGGGTTCCCCTGATCTGAAACTGAGAAACCGCTGATTCCATTCATTCACGGAGAGGGTATTGAAATGGCTGTAATACTCCTCATAGTGAAACCACTGCGGCAACCTGTGGGCGTGAAACCAATAGTCAAAACCCGGTTCAGTGATCAGCAGCTCAAAAGCGGATGAATCCGCAAAATCCGGAAGGCCGGAGCCGGATATGTTTTTCTCCTGCACTGCGCAGGCAGTAACCAAAGAAACAGCAAGCAAAATCAACCAGGTTCTCATGATGATAAATTTTTACATAAAGATAACGAAAAAACAAGGGCAATAGTGAGTGAGCCTTCCTTTTATAAAATCAACATACCCATCCCGGCGCCTGTATTTATCCCCTCTTTGCCATCCGGCAAACAAAATTTGTCCGGCTGAATTTTTTAACTATTTTTGTGGGCTTTACACGGATTCAATAAAAACAGTCAATAACAAAATTCATGCTTTATGTTTAAAAATCACCCGAAAGGATTGTTGGCATCTGCTCTCGCAAACATGGGCGAACGTTTTGGTTTCTACACCATGATGGCTATCCTGGTATTGTTTCTTCAGGCTAAATTCGGACTGAGCGGAACAAATGCCGGTTTGATTTACTCCATCTTTTATTTCTCAATTTACATTCTGGCGTTCGTGGGCGGTTTAATTGCCGACCGGACCAGAAAGTATAAAACGACCATTTTAATTGGTTTGATTGTGATGGCTTTGGGCTATGTGATGATTGGAATTCCCACTCCAACGCCCGTACCTAATAAAACGCTGTTCCTGATCATCTCCTGCCTGGGTCTTTTTATCATTGCTTTTGGAAACGGGTTATTCAAAGGAAACCTTCAGGCGCTTGTAGGTCAGATGTATGACAATGATAAATACGGAAAAATGAGAGACTCCGGATTTTCATTATTCTACATGTTCATCAATGTGGGCGCTTTGTTTTCCCCTCTGGCGGCTGTCGGCATGAGAAACGGATGGCTCGCAAAGCATGGTTATGAGTATAATCCAAATTTACCGGAACTGTGTCATGCGCATATTGAAGGGACTCTTACCCCTGAAGCTTCGGCCCGACTGGCAAACCTGGCCAATGAAGTAAGCGCTGCACCGGTAACGGATATTTCTGCTTTTGTAAACGACTATCTTAATGTGTTCACACAGGGTTTCCACTATGCTTTTGCAATTGCTGTCGGGGCGATGCTCATTTCACTGGTGATTTATCTCGTCAATAAGAAGAATTTTCCAAATCCTGCCATTAAACTGAAAAAAACCGGCGTTTCTGATACAAGCAATGTGATTATGGATGCCAAAGAAATCAAGCAAAGATTATATGCATTATTTGCAGTTTTCGGAGTGGTGATTTTCTTCTGGTTCTCTTTTCATCAGAATGGCCTCACTCTTACCTATTTTGCCAAAGACTATACCGACCTCAGCATGATAAAGATTGATCTCGGCATCATCGAAATCAAAGGAGCTGAAATATTTCAGTCTATCAACCCATTGTTTATTGTATTATTAACGCCAATTATAATGGCCGTTTTTGGATGGCTCAGGGCAAAAGGCAGGGAACCCTCAACTCCGAGAAAAATTGCAATAGGTATGTTTATTGCCGCTCTTGCATATTTTGTTATGACCCTGGGATCGATGGGATTGCCCGTTAAATCGGAAGTTGATGCTATGGGAGGACTCTCGGATGCACAACGTGTAACTCCCTTCCTGCTCATTGGCACCTATTTTATTCTTACCGTTGCAGAGTTGTTTATCAGTCCGCTTGGAATTTCTTTTGTTTCAAAAGTTGCTCCGCCTCATCTTCAGGGAGTAATGCAGGGCGGCTGGCTTGGCGCTACCGCAATCGGCAATCAACTGCTTTTTATTGGCGCTATTCTTTACGACTCTGTGCCTCTTTGGCTGACCTGGTCACTGTTTGTTACTGTGTGTCTGGTTTCCATGCTGACCATGATATTTATGCTCAAATGGCTTGAGAGAGTGGCAAAATAAAAAAAATTCAATGCATTATCATGAAAGCTGCTCAATTTCAGAGTGGCTTTCTTTTTATACTTCACCCTGTAAATGAGTTTTCCATGGAAACATAAAAGGCGGTTCAATGCCTATGCCGAATTCCTGAAATCCAAATTCGGAGAGAGGGTGCAAAAGGTTTCGGTGGATGCAGGTTTTACCTGTCCAAACCGTGACGGCGCTTCGGGAAACGGCGGATGCACATTTTGCAACAACGATGCTTTCAGCCCATCCTATTGCTCACCCGATAAAGGCATTGCCCGGCAAATTGAAGAAGGAATTGAATTTCACCGTAAAAGATACCGCAGGGCAAAAAAATACCTGGTTTATTTCCAGGCGTATTCAAACACTTATGATACGGTAGAAAAATTAAAACAAAAATACGGGGAAGCCCTGGCCCACCCTGATGTGGCCGGACTGGTTATCGGCACCAGGCCCGATTGTGTGGAGGATGATAAAATTGCTCTGTTTCGTGAGATCTCAAAAGAGCGCTACCTCCTTGTTGAATACGGCATCGAATCCTGCTATGACAAAACCCTGCTCAGGATCAACAGGGGCCATACTTTTGAGCAATCGGTCATGGCGATCAGGAAAACGGCAGCCGCCGGGATAAAGACGGGTGCACATCTGATCTTCGGGCTTCCCGGCGAATCGCGGCAGGAGATGCTGGACCAGGCGGCGGTTTTGTCGAAACTTCCTTTAAACAACCTGAAATTCCACCAGTTGCAGATACTGAAAAACACAGCTATGGCAGCCGAATACGAAAAACATCCCTCACGGTACCGGCTTTTTTCCCTTGAAGAATACATTGATTTTGTGATCGCATTTATCGAAAGGCTAAATCCGGCTGTCTGCATCGAAAGATTCACTGCAGAAGTACCGCCCCGCTTCCTGGCAGGCCCTTCCTGGGGGCTGTTGCGGAACGATCAGATACTCAGAATGATTGAGGCCCGGATGGAAGAGAATGGCACCTGGCAGGGGAAATACTGTCCTGACTTCTGACATTTATACCGCTACTGATTGAATTGCGAAGATTGAATTGTAATTTTTGATTTATTAAGAAATCGCAAATCTAAAATCACCGGCAATAAATAGCAATTTATTTATTTCCATTACATTAATAACTGCGTCATGATCAGCTATACCCCTTTCGCTGTGAACGTAACAGAACGATATTTCTTATTTTGCGTATAACTCCTGAAAGTTTTGAAAAATTTTACGTTTAATAAATTCAAAAAAAGCTTGACTTTTCAGCCGTTTATTTAATTATATTTGTTTGGTAAATTTAAAACAGGAGTGTCCACCATTTAAAAAAATTACAATGAAAAGATTTACAAAATTCCTTGTGCTGATTTTCCTGGCAGGAGGGTCAGTTATTGCTTTCGGGCAATACGACTTTGATCCAGACGCCCCGGTTCACCAACCCACCGGCACTGAGGCCATCTGGGACTTACAATTCAATTATGATGTGCAAACAAGCACCGGCCAGAATGCGCTTGTCGGCGCTGAAACCGATGGGAACTTCTTATATGTTTCCCATTACACGAACAACCTGATCTACAAATTTGACATGAGCGGTAATTTCATTGAATCCTTCTCCATTCCCGGAGTTCAAAATGTAAGGGATATGGCCTGGGACGGCACCTACTTTTACGGAAGCAATGCCACCAATGTCATCTGGGAAATGGACTTTACCGCCAAAGTGCTGATCAGCACCATCACTTCACCTGCTGCAGTCAGGTCTATTGCCTATGATGAACAGCAGGATGCCTTCTGGATCAATAACTGGTCGGAGGCCATGAGGCTTATCAGCAGGACAGGCACCCAGCTTGCTACATTTGCTGCACCGGCAAGCCTTTATGGAACCGCCTATGACGGATATTCTGACGGCGGCCCATATCTGTGGATTTTCACCGGAACAACCAGTGGTGGCGGTTGCCAGGTCGAGCAGGTCAGCCTGAGCACCTATACACTCACCGGGGTATCCCACAACATCAACGGGGATCTGGGCGACGGTATTGCTGGCGGCATGTTCGTGCATCCTGACATCGTGCCGGGCAAAGTTACACTGGGCGGTCTGATGCAGGGCACTCCCAACGACCTTCTGTTCGGTTATGAGATTTGTGATACTCCCGGACCCGGTTACATTTTCTTCGATGATTTCGAATCCTATACCGCCGGTCAGCAACTGGCAATGCAATCAACGAGTTGGACCACATGGAGCAACAGCCCGGGAAGCGCCGAAGACCCCTACATCGTTACCGATCAGGCGTATAGCGGAACAAAATCGGTGGTGATCGAAGGCACGAATGACTGTGTTTATCCAATGCCCAATTACACTACAGGCAATTTCGGCATATCCTTTATGTTTTATGTCCCCACCGGCTTCAACGGTTATTTTAACGCCCTGCAGCTCTTTAATGGAGCAAGCAGCGAATGGGGCATGCAGGTGTTTTTCGATGTCGGAGGCATGGGAAGCATCGATGGCGGGGCACAAACGGCAGCCACTTTCACCTATCCTTACAATACATGGATGAGCATTGAGGTGAATGTTGACCTGAACAGCGACTGGGCAGAATTTTTCATCGACGGAAACCTTATCCACGGATGGGTCTGGAGCAGCGGAACTTTTGGAACCGGTACACTGAACCAGCTCGGAGGCTGTAATTTCTATGCCTGGGGAGACAACGGAACACCCAAGTACTATTTTGACGACTTCATGCTGGTTGACCTGACCGGTGTTCTTTCGGCTCCAACCAATCTTACCGGGGTGGCCAACGGACTCAACGTGAACCTCTCCTGGACAGCCCCCAACACTAAGGGCCTGTTGGGATATAATGCATACCGTGACGGGGTTAAGGTAAACACCTCCACAATCACAGGCACTTCCTACACCGATGTGGAACCCGGATCAGGCGCTTTTGAATACCATGTAACTGCAGTTTATAATGAAGGTGAATCAGGGCCCTCCAACACCGTTGAAGTGACTGTCATCCTTCCGGCCCCAACCGGACTCGATGCCGCAGTAGCCGGAAATGATGTCACCCTCACATGGGACTCACCGGTCATGAAAGGCCTTGAGGGTTACAATGTTTACAGGGATGGTACAAAGATCAATACGGCTGTTGTAACAGGTCTGACTTACGAAGACATGAACCTGCCGATCGGGTACTATGAATATTATGTAACCGCGGTTTACAGCCAGGGAGAATCGGGCCCGTCCAACTTTGCGTATGCCGACATTACCGTGGGTGTAAGCGAAAACGAGGCTATGCTGCTCTCGATATTCCCCGTTCCGGCGGTTGATTTCATCAATATCAACTCTTCCACGGTCATCGAAAGTATCAGGATCCTTGATTTCTTAGGCCAGGAGATCTTTTACGGAGATTACAATACGAAAACCTGCAGGATTGAATTGCGGGATATCCAATCCGGGTTGTACCTGATCCAGGTCGGCAACGGCAGTGATATACACACTCAACGAATTATTATCGAATAAGGATTAATAATGGTTCGAAAAGAAGGCTGTCTTTTTGGGCGGCCTTTTTTTTATTAGTTTGGAGTGCCCTAAGTTGTTAAATGCAAAATAACTTCAGGCACTACGTAAACTTTATGAACTTTAAACTTTGATACCGGCTCTTTTTTCTTCTGCCTTCTGCCTTTTGCCTTTTTCATTTTGCCTTTTTCATTTTCCTTTTACTTCCTGACCACCTTGCAGCTTCCCCGAATTTTACCGTTCACTTCCACAGTTACAATATATGTTCCCGATATGGTATCGAAGCCCAGGTCGTCGCTGCCGTCCCAGGTGATGCTGAAGTTGCCGGGGACAGAACGGGTTTCGAGCAGGCTCTTTACTTTTCTGCCCGAAAGATCGCGAACAATAACACTGACAGTGCCCTGAATATTTGTGCTGAAAGAGATGAAAGCATTGTATTGGAAAGGATTGGGGAATATTTTAATTAGCCCGCCATCCTGCCAGGGAACAAGCGGGGTATTAACAGTTGTGTCCGGAAATTCATAAGCGCCCATGTCGATCCTGCCGTAAGCGATACGGGGATTGTCTGCAAGGTCGGTGTAGGGGATATTTATGGTGTCATACTGATGGGTGATCAGCTTGTAGGAATTTCCGTTATCAATGATATAGGGTGGCAGCATCCCGGGTTCGTACATGGGTGTGCCTGCATTTACACAGGGTGAACCGAAAGGTATTGCATAAGGTATTGCAGCCGCGGTGTCCCAGAGGGGGTCGGCATCAATGTTCCCTTCCATCCAGTTCACCGTGTTCATTTTGAAGCAGTTGACAATCCCACCGTAGCCGTCTTCGATGTCGCTGTAAGCCACATTGAGGGTGCTTGACTTGTTATTGACGGGGGAATCATTGAAGCCGAGATAAACCTGATGTTGCTCGTTGCCATAAATAATGGAGTTGTAAACATCCATTACGGAGCTGTCGTTCAGGGCCAGCGCCCCTGCTTCAGTGCCGGTGTGGCTGTTGTGGCCGAGGGTAAGGTTGGTACAACGGATCTCGGCCCATCTGCTTAAACTTATTGTACCCCCGCCATCCGGCCAGAGAGGGTCGTGGGTTTGGGTACACCGCGTTACCTGCAGGTTGGATATATACCCCTTTTCTTTCCCGGGCTTGTGCGACACGCCCCCCAGGCTGACACCCCCGCCGTTGTCCTGGTAGGCCGGGTCGTATTTGCCATTGTCAATGAGGACATTTTCAATGTAGTACACCGTGCTGTCGATGTTGGAGCCGGGCTGGCCGTTGAACACATGTAAACCGCACAGGCCCAGGCAGTTGTCGACCCGGATGTTCCTGATCAGAGCATACTTATCGAAGGAAATGAGAAGGCCGGTTCCCTCCCTCCCTGTAATATTCGTAAAACGCAGGTTTTCAAACACCGAATTGAAATTCACCAGGGTTTCTATGCCCCCGTCGTCGCCTGCCCAGAAGGTGTTGCCGAAGCCGTTCCTGAGTGTGAGGTTTTTAATTGAATAGTCTGTTGTGGTGTTGGGGCCGTAGGCAAAAGAGCTGAGCCCTCCGGCATCGAGGATGGTGTTTGAAGAGTCTTCCCCAACAAGGGATACGAAGCTCCTCAGGCTCAGGGGGAACTTTTCGCCCGTGAGCGAGGGGCTGTACACCCCGGGCGCCACGTGGATGGTGTTGGGGTGCAGGCTGTCCGACACTATTTTTTTAAAGGCAAAGGAAATTGATCGCAACGGCTCTGAAAAAGTAATGCCGCCGTTCTGGTCATCACCATAGGGAGCGACATACAGGTCGGAGTTTACAGAAGTTACTTTTGCATGGTCAATTTCCAAATCAATATCGTATACCGGGTATCCGTAAATATCGGATGAAAGTACATAATGGACATCCGGGTTGAAAACCGTGAATGTATCCAGTTTAATTTCAACAGGAGGGTCATCTCCGGGTTTCACAATATCACTTCCACGACAAGCATAATTCAAAAAAATTGAGTTTTTATTTATCGTATCAAATTGTATATTGGCACCGTTAAATGCTATCCCGCCACCTCCTGTTAAAATAGCAATATTGTTTTTAATAACCGAACCTGACAGAAATAAATCAGAGTCTCTGACAAAAACACCTCCTGCCCCAAGAGCCCAGTTATCAGTTATTATGCAATCTGATATTATTGCTTTTGCATTTTTAATATATATACCACCTCCAATCATAGTGCTGCCATACCCTCTACCATTCATACATGTAAAGCCATAAATAGAAGTGAATGATGCTGGGCCAGGAAATATTTTGATACAGGGATTGCTATTGTTGCCATTAATTATAGTGCTGTTTATAAAGGACTTTTCCCCTGTTGTCAGAAAGAGGCTTGCAAGAGTAACAGCCCTATTCGATGGCAGGACAACATTTTCAAAATATGTCCCCGGCCACACCAGAACTGTGTCACTCTCATTTGAAGCGTCGATACCTTGCTGGATGGCAGTGAAATCACCCGTACCGTCCTGTTTCACGGTGATGATGTCAGCATGGGATATGTTCATGGTGAAGAATAATGCGGCCAAAAAATGGTATTTAATACAGGGCAAGCCCTGAACCCCTTTTCCCGAGGCAAGCTCCGGGGAATTAAACCACTTCCATCGCATCCGTAGGAGCGGAACGCGAAGGTGGATTAATCCGAAGAATATTGCTTTGTACCTGTCCATTTTTGTTGCTTTTTCATTTATTTCCAACCTGGCTCATTCACCGGATGACCCGGAGTGATATTCATCGGATGACTCAAAGTCATCCGATGAATATCAAAACCAGGCTAATTCCCTGTTTTAACCAGCTTCCCGGCGGCCTGTTCCCCGCATCCTGTCCTGATGCGCCAGAAATAGATCCCCGAAGGCAGGTTTTGCCCGTTGTTGCCGGTTCCCGGCCACACGTATTCATAGTAGCCTCCGTCGTGCATTCCCCCTGCCAGCTCTTTAATTAACCTGCCATCGGGTGAGAGAATTTCCACCCACACCGGCATGGCCCTGTTGATCCTGAATGAGATGGTGGTATTCCCGCTGAAAGGATTGGGACGGCAGCCTGTTTCACCAAGCGTTCCAGGTACCGTGAAATTCTCTCCTGCTTTCATTGACACGAGATGATACCGGGCCTTTTCCCCGGCATAAACAGCCCTTCTTTCATTCGCCCTTGTCTTGGGGTTGAAAACCACGTATGAACCGTCTTTTACCCTTGAGGATTTGTACCCTTCATACACCTCAAACTCTATCGTTGCGCCTGCCGGCGTACCTTCAAGATAGGCGTTCACTTCCACGAGGGTGTCGCCGGGCAGCCTGGTTGAAGCGCCCTTGCACTCCCCACCGGCTAAAACAGCTACTTCTTCAACTTCGGAGGCCTCATCAAATTCAACAAAGAAAGGGATGTAGTCTGCCTGTTCGGTATAGGAGAAATACTGCGGGGCGGGCCTGTCCTGTCCCCCTTCGCCCTGCCCGCCGGTCAGCCAGCTGAACGTTTCCGCTTCTCCCTCTCCGAGGTATGCCCTGATGATCACCAGATCGCCGTAACTGAAAGGCCTGACGGAGCCGTCGAACAACCAGCAATCCCCCTGCGGAGGCGGGCAGGTCCTGATCATTGACCAGTACTGGGTTTTGATCTCGATGATGAGCTCATTGAGCATCCATTGCGGGATGCACTCCCAATACCAGGAGGGGTTTTCATAAAAATAGCCCAGCCAGTTCTCGTTGTTTTCCGGCCCCTCAAGCTGCACGGGCCATGTAGGATCGAGCTTGGCCCCCTCCAGCCTGAGCTTCGGAGGTGTCCCCTCACCCCAGTCTGCTTCCAGAATATAGCCAAAAGTGCTTTGAACTTCATCCAATCCATAAGGAACCCAAATCGGTGTCGGTTCGTTAAAGTATTTAATCCAATTTGCGTATTTATCCTCAAGTTTCAGATAATCGGGCGCCCAGGGTTCCACCCTGTGGTCGAGGACTACCTGGCTGCCAAAGGGAGTGTCGTCCGTTCTTTCCATTCGCGGGAACGATATCCAGGTGTACTGGCCCTTGAGCTGGAGCTTGTCGGTATGGCATTGTATCACGCTCGCGTTGCTGAATGCCAGGTTTGGCACATACAGTTTGTTTGTTTCAGCGTTGAAGGCGTAATCGGAATACTGAAGCCTGTAATCTACACTACTTGTTACATCTATGTAGTTGCCGGTTCCAATTCCTGATATTTCATTATTCCACAAGCAATCCAGTGTTTTAACCTCAACCTGCTGTCCACTGCCGGGCTCCTGTATGGTATGCATATACACCTGATCGTTTGCAGGATTATGGAAAATAAATGAATTATATGTAGTTGGCAGTATTTTAACTATCTCATTAATTTCACAATCAATTACTGTTATATTACTACTTGGCGTACCATTTTGTTTTTTAATTGATGCGTAAATTAAATCTCTGTAATGGTCGTACACAATATATTTCACTTTTTCAGCACCGGGAGTGACTATTTTTACTGTAGAAAGGTCATCAGCATCGAGAATTAGTAACTCATTACAATGATATAATCCAACGTACAGATTGTTATTTATCGGACTATAAGCTAACGAAATGGGAGTTTTTTCCTGTACTGAGAATGGGCATATACCTAAATCTACTTCGGCTAAAATACCTGAGGATGAAATATCGACAGAAATTATTTTTGCAGTGTGTTCATAACCAAATGAGAAAAACACCCTGCCGTTTAACTCATCTAGAATAATATTGTTGGGCGCTCCCGTCAGATTATCCGCTATTACATCCCATTCCAATGTTCCTGCATCAATACAGATTATTTTACCTGGGGGTGGCCATGCATAGGCCCCTACGTATACTTTGTCCTGATAACTTAAAAGAGTTTTCGGCATCATGTTATAAGAGGTCAAATTGATAGTATAGTTGTAGTAATTATTTCCTATATCTATAACTTCAATTATACCATCATCATAACAAGCGAGAAATAATTTATTTGCAATCTCATTGTATTGCGCTGACATTATTCGTTTGCCACTGGTTATTGTGGTTTTATATTCGTTTGTCGTTGCATCATAGATTGAAACAGGGCTTTTACCATAGGAATCGGTTGAAATGAAATAAACCTCATTGCTATTTTTATTTAATAGGCTTATATAACTACTCATCCCGGTAACCTTGAAATTTATTGCTCCACATTCATTTGTTATTTTGCAAAAGTTGCCATCATAGGTATGAATTGAAATAGAATTACCAAAATTTATTGGGTCATTAATAAGTTTGAAGGAGGTACAACCTTGCAGGCCATTGCTGTGAACATAAGAATTAGTTGCTACATCAATATCAAAAACATTATTTATTCCTGCAGCAAAAATCTTGTGATTGAGTTCCTGATAAACTAGTGTTAAAGTTTTATAGCTGATTGGGTTGTTTTGGACGGCCTCAGTAGCATGAGTTGATCCGTTAATAATCAATATCTTAGGTCCACCATAATTAGGATTACTTCCTGCAAAATATATTTTACTGGGTAAAGAGCTGGATTCAGTCTCAGGTGCGAAACAACCTGCATGACTCTGATTAAAAATGCTGTTTATGCCTGTAATAAAAGCCCCGGTTTCACCTGAAAAGAAATTCACGATGAAACTGCCATGCCCTACAACCTCATCGGTATCCTCATTGTATACTAATCTCATATACGTTGTTTGGTAAGAATTATATTCCGAAAGATCCTCGCAATCAAGAGTAATGAAATCCTGGGAAGTACTGACATAAATCCTACTTCCGTCAGTTCTGTGAACCATATCAAAAACCTGATCATCGAAGAATTTTTCGTAAGAAGTACCAGCATTCAGGTCATACACTTTTAACTTTGAATATCCATCCCATGAAACAAGCAACCAGAACAGCCGCCGGTTTTCTGGGTCGAACAGCATTTTGGTCCCTAAAAGATGGGCCAGGTCATTTTCAGAGTAAGTTTGTACTACCTGATTGGTATTACAATCAATAGCTAGAATTTCAAGGTCATAAGTGGAACAATATATCAGGTTTTGCTGTTCATCGGCAGCCAAACGGAAGCTATTATAAAATAAAGAGACCTCACCAACAGAATAACCATGCTCGGAAACAGTTAAGGCCGTTTCCGTTTCATAAGTCTGAGGGTCAACCACAGCAAGCCTCCTGTTGCCAAAGATGTAGTGTTTCCCGGAAACAGGGTTATAAACAATGTCTTCAGGCATAACCCCGCCATTTGGGTCGGGAAGCCAGAGGGTGGCCTCCAGTTGGTCGTTAACCGAAGGTGGAGTGTTTTCCGGTTCACTGCCGAAAAAATTCACTTCTATTTCTTCAGGAGCGCCTTTGATAAGAAAGTCGTTGTAATACCCGTTATCGGCGTAAATCCTTACCAGACAGAATTCGCCCTGCTGCTCAAGGATGGTGTCGTGCAGGATGGGTTGTGAAAATACACTAATTGAAATAAATAAAATCAGAAATGCGCTTATTAACTTTTTCATACAATCGAGGTTTAATGTTTTACAAATTCATTTGATTTTTATTTGCCGAAATTTGCCCGGGCCTTTCCATGCAACCCGGGAGTGTAAAATGAATTTGTTCAACGCCGGAAAAAACCGCGCGCTTTCACTTCCGGCAGTCAGTACTCCTCTTTCCTCTTTCCTCTTTTTCTCTTATCAGGAAAAGAAATTGAATGCTGCAAACATTATTGCTGCTGCTATCTGGCTTTCCCATCTCTCTGATGAATGTAATCGTAAAGATAATCAGATTTTGCCAATAAGCAAGAGCGTTTGATAACTATTTTGTAGTCTTTTCATTGTTTCAGGAACATTCCCCGGATGGGCTGGTATTCATCAGTTCAGGGATATCCCCGGTGGATGGCAGGATGATGTCAGCTCCTGCCCTTTGAAGTTCTTTTTCAGTGCCCCACCCGCACAAAACCCCGATGGCCCATACCCCGGCTTTCTTTGCAGCGAACATATCCACGGTGGTATCTCCCACCATCACACACTCTTCAGGTTTCACCGCCAGTTGCCTTGCCGCAAAAAGCAGCGGCGAAGGATGAGGCTTCAAACGGCGGGTGGAACCTCTGTGGATGATCAGGCTGAAAAAACCTGCCATACCGTACTGATCAAGGAAAGCCTGTGCATCCTGCTGCGGCCTGGTGGAAACCACTGCCAGCCTGAATTTCTCAGCAAGCCCCTCCACTGCCTTATCCGCGCCGGGCACCAGGGTGAAATTCCTGTTTTTCGCTATCCCGGCCAGGTGGCTTAGCCTGAAAACAAAATTGTCCAGCCCAAGCATATCTATAAAAGTAATCCAACCGTTCAACGGGGTCTCAAGGGCCATTATGATTTTCCTGGCGATTATACCGGCACGACGGGGTGGAAAAACCTTCAGCTTCCGGGCCAGGCGCTCTGCAACCTGGTCGTCGGTATCCATTAGGGTTCCGTCCAGGTCAAAAAACCAGGCCCTGATGTCCTCAAAGGGTATCCGGTTTACTTTTAATTCTGCCATCCATCCTGTTTTGTATGGCCAAATATAGTGAGATTGTGCCGGAAGTGGATAAACCTGTTGATTGAAATTTTTTCCGGATCTTACCATCTCTTAAATTATCTATACTTTTATTTCCCTGATTATGAAACGACAGATGTTTTTCAGATCATTCCTGCTGCTCTTCCTGGTGTTTGTGCTTTTGCTGACATACCAGGAGGTGTGGGATTCCTTGTCTGCACGCGACCTGGGTCTCAGAAACTTTGCCTTCTTCGTTGACTGGCTGAAACCTGACACTTCAGGCGCTGCTCAGGGGGCAGATTCAACAACTCTGATACCTGAAGAGGCCGCCATTGACACCGTCAGCCCCACATCCGGCACAGACACTGTAATGTTGAGCGCCGGCAACGACACTCTTTCCCCGGTTTCAGGGCTGAAATATTTCTTTAGTGCGCTTTCCGACCTGAAAAACGGCAGACGAAAACAGGTAAGAATAGCCTGGTTCGGCGATTCCATGATCGAAGGCGACCTTATCGTTATGACTTTCAGGAACGAGATGCAGAAAACCTATGGCGGCCAGGGGGTCGGATTTGTGCCCGTTACCTCACCTGTGGCGGGATTCAGGATCACGGTAAAGCACAGTTTCAGCGAAGCCTGGAAATCATGGAACATCATACAGCACAAAGACTCTCCGTTTCCTTTCGGGCTCACCTGCACGGCATATACTGCCGACACTTCCGTTGAGGGAGACAGAGCCTGGGTGACATACTCCGGAGGCAATGCTTTCCAGAGGACATTCACTTTCCCGCAGGGAAGCCTTTTCTTCGGCAAACGCCCTGAAACCAGGGATTCTCTCTCCACATACAGCCCTGAAGATACGGCTACAGTGCAGGTATGGACCGGCGACAGCCTGATCCGTGAAATCCCGCTGATAACCGATCATATCCTGAACAGGATTGAACTTTTTAACACCCCCCTCAAAGAGGTGACACTGCAGATCGGGTGCGACACTTCCCTGCCATTTTACGGTGTGGATCTGGGCGGCCCAACCGGCGTGAATGTTGATAATTTTGCCTTCAGGGGCAATTCCGGTTATGGCCTCATGTCGGTAGAAAATGAAATGCTGTGCGCCTTCCGCGACCTTATGCAATACGATCTCATTGTGATGCAGTATGGCACCAACGTGATGTCACCCGGCACAATGGATTACGGCTGGTACGGAAATGCGATGAACTTTGTTTACGGAAAACTTAAAAAAACCTTCACCCGGTCTTCCATACTCGTGATCTCAGTGGGCGACCGCGCCATCAGGGAAAACCTGGATATGGTCACCGATCCGGGCATACCCATCCTGTTGGAGATACAGAAAAAATCAGCGCTTGAAAACGGGCTGGCATTCTTTAACCTGTTTGAAGCCATGGGGGGAGCCGGCTCCATGAAAAACTGGGTGGAAAAGGAAGAACCCTGGGCCAATCCCGATTATACCCATCTCAATTTCAAGGGCGCCCGCGAAATCGCCGGGCTGATTTACAATTATCTTCATGCCGAATATAATAAATACCTGACATCTCCCGAAAATTCAAACCATATAACAGATTCAAACCACGGAGGAACCACTGAATGACCTATCTCCTGCAAACACTTACCTTTCTCATCCTCATCCCTTTGACTGCTTTTCCGGTGGAAGACAGTATCAAAGAAAGCATAATTCAGCATAAATATGAATTCATCGAATACGATTCAAATGACCTGTATAAACCGGGAGCCCTTAAAGTTTTTTTCGACAAGCTGGATTCTCTTGAAAACGGATCCATCCGGAAGCTGAGTATCCTTCACATCGGAGATTCGCACATTCAGGCCGACTTCTTTACCGGCCAAATCAGGAAGGCGTTTTGGAAAAAGTTTGGCAACGGCGGCAGAGGCCTTGTGTTTCCGTATAAAATCGCCAGGACCAACGGGCCTTCCGGCCTTGATATGTTCAGCAATGCCACCTGGGAGGTGAAACGGAATGTGTTCCCGGAAATATCCATGAGGACAGGGATAAGCGGCATCGGCATACGGACGGGCAGCCGTCATGCCATCCTGAAAACAGGACTGAAGCCTGAAGACAGCATCCCCTGCTACTTCGACAGGATCACTGTTTTTACCCCGGGCAGCAATGACCAATACGACCTGATGGTGACCACCCACCCGGAAAGGGATGTCCTCGAACGAACCTTCATACAGTATTCCGATGAGTACTACACCATCAGGAACGGTGATTACTTAGGTAAAATCGCTGCCAATTCCGGCGCTTCGGTGGCAAAACTGAAGGAGTGGAACAACCTGAAATCCGACCGGATCATCGCCGGCGACAAGCTGATTGTCAAACGGGTGAAACATCCTGCAGAATCATTAAACCTTTCCTCTTTCACCATCCGTGACACACTCATCACCGCCGGTAATACGGCGGGATGCACATTCCGGTTCCTTTCGCCGGTGGAGTTTTGTTTCCTGCATGCTGTTGCCGGAAGTGAAACACAGCGCTCCATCACCATTCAGGGCATTTTACTGGAATCTGTGGATTCCACAGGGATCATCTACAGCATGAGCGGGGTTAACGGCGCAAAATTCAGGCATTATAACCTCTCGGAAGATTTTTTCTCACAGACGGGCAGCCTCGATCCGGATCTGGTCATCGTTTCCCTGGGCACCAATGAAACGCGCGATGCTTCTTTTGCAGGGGAAAGCGCCGACGACGAAATCAGCAGGTTCATCGGATCCCTGAAAGCCTCCTGCATCCATGCCGCCATCCTGTTTACCACTCCCCCCGATAACCTGGTGAAACGGAAATACCACAATAAAAAATGCAGGGAAATACGCCATCTGATTTACCGGGCTGCCGATGCTGACACCTGTGCCGTATGGGATTTATACAGTATCATGGGAGGCGAAGGTTCCATGTCACAATGGAAAAAGGCCGGATTAGGCAGACCCGACGGAATACATTTTACCCGTGAAGGGTACGAGGTCCAGGCAGATCTGCTCTTTGACGCCCTTCTCAAATCGTACTACAACCGGAATGAGCATGAACCGGAGTAAAATACAGGAGGTTTTTGTTTATGATCCCGGGGCGCCCCTGCTCTTCAACAGCGGCACATTCCTGGTTTTATTCCTTTGCTTCTACGGAATATTCATCCTGACACGAAGGCAAAAAGTATTCAGAACAACCTATACGGTGCTTTTCTCCATTTTCTTTTATTACAAATCCAGCGGAATCTTTTTCTGGATACTGATTTTCTCCACCCTCACCGGTTATCTGATCGGGCAACAGCTTTACTTTTCACGAAAACCTCTTCACAGAAAGCTCCTGCTCATAGCCGGACTGGTCCTCAACCTGGGGATATTGTCGTGGTTTAAATACACCCGCTTCCTGCTGGAAATCTGGGAAAGCCTCAGCGGCCTGAGCATCCATAAACCGGATATCTTCCTTCCGGTGGGAATATCATTTTTCACCTTTCAGACGCTCAGCTACCTGATCGACCTTTACAGAAGAAAAATTGAACCTGCCAAAAATGTGATGGATTTTGCGTTCTTTGTCTGCTTTTTCCCGCAACTGGTAGCCGGACCCATCGTCAGGGCAGGGCATTTCATCCCGCAAATCTATCAGAAACTGCAGATCAGCCTGGCAGGCCTTGGAAGGGCATGGTGGCTGATTCTTTCGGGGCTGATCAAAAAAGCGGTGATTTCCGATTACATCAGCATTAACTTTGTCGACAGGGTCTTCAGCAGCCCTGAACTTTACACCGGCCTTGAAAACCTTGTCGCCGTTTACGGGTACGCCATCCAGATCTACTGTGATTTTTCAGGATACTCCGACATTGCCATTGGCCTGGCCCTGCTGATGGGTTTCAACCTCCCCGACAATTTCAGGAGCCCATACAAAGCCGTTTCCATGACCGATTTCTGGAGACGGTGGCACATCTCCCTCTCCACCTGGCTGCGTGACTATTTATACATCCCTCTCGGAGGCAACAGGAAAGGCAAAGGACGGACGTACATCAACCTGATGATCACCATGCTTTTAGGCGGTCTCTGGCACGGGGCGTCATGGAAATTTGTGATATGGGGAGGATTGCACGGCGCCGTGCTGGCTTTTGAAAAACTGCTCAATACTTTTTTCAGGGTAAAACCCGGCAGGTTTAACCGCATCGCCGGCTGGTTCATCACTTTCCACCTGGTATGTCTTGGATGGGTATTCTTCAGGGCATCCGATTATCATACAGGTATGGCAGTATTGCATAAAATCGGGGAGTTATCAGGTTATTCCATGGCAAAAAACATCTTTTTGTCCCAGCTACCGGTGTTCGGGCTTATCCTGCTCGGATTACTCACGCATTTCACCCCGGGAACCTGGAAAACAACGTTGCAGCACAGCTTTATCCGTTTGCCTATGCCCATGCAGGCTGTTTTTGCTGCTCTTGTTATCTGGATCGTGCTTCAGACTGCCACCTCACAGGTACAGCCTTACATTTATTTCCAGTTTTAGAAGAGAAACAGTTTATCTATGAAAATCGGCATGAAACGACCTGTAGTTTACCAGTTTGATCCCTATCGCGGCATTTATCCCTGCCGACCACATCCTCTGCTCCAGGGGCATATAACCCTTGAAGCTGCTGTTGAGTTGCCTGCGATACCAGGGTTGCAGGCTGAAAGTGAACCTGTCGCCCTGATCCCATAAAAAACCGGTCTGAATGATGAGGCTCACCGTAGTGTTATACAGCGGATCGCACTTTTCAAGAACCGTAACCACATCGTCATCCGTATACAGTAAACCTGAAGTCTTCACCGGAATGCCCAGGCTTAATCCGCCGGCAAATTCCATCCCAAACCTGCCCTTTTCAACCACATAACCGCCCAAAAAAGGTATCTCAATAAAAGCTATCCTGTTTCGGGCATTGAACCGCCTGATTTCCTGGTAATAAGAAGCCATAAAAACACTGTCAAAACCCAGCACGATCTCCTGCCCGATATTCGGAGGGTCGAAAACCCAGCCAAAAATAGTATCGCGCTCATAAAAGCTGGCAAGGGAGTCGATGTGGCTCCTCATGATATTATAATCGATCTTTTCGTTGTATTGCCTGTAATTCAGGCCTGCCTTCACAAACCAGTTGCGTTTTCGAAGGTTCAAAGCGGCCCCTGCAGCAAAGGAAATCTGCGGGTGTTCGCCGTCCTCCCTGATTGCAATCACTTCGTTAAAATGGCTGTCGCCTGTAAGTTCCTTACCGGAATAAAATGGCGATGCGAAAAACTCCACCGATGTCAGCCTGAGATATTTTTTGAGATCGTTAGGGTCGAACAGGCTCAAAGGCACCGTATCCCCTGCTGATAATGCATCCAGGATGCAGGTTCTTCCGGCAATGAATCCTGAAAGGGAACCGGACCTTCCATAAACACGATCAATAAACATAATCTCTCTGGATTCAATAGTTGACCGGTTTTTGGGGTCCCCTGCCACTTCCCTTTCGGACAGACCTGATTCAGGCTCCTTCATATTTGCAGTTTCATGTTGCAAACCGGAAAAGGTCGACGGCTTTGCACCCTCAGTGTCTGGTTTGTTTTGCCTGGGCACTGCTTCTTTTGCCGCCTCCTTAATCTCAGCGCTTCTCAGACCCGTTTTTTCCTCAGCAGGCCGGTTCTCACCCGGTAAAAATTCATTTCCTGTGGCCACATTTTCACGGGCATCGCTTCTTTCTGTTCCGGCAGTGTCAGCAGCAACTGTCACGGGTTGAATAATCGCCTGTTCATTCACTGATCCTGTATGGGTGTCCCGGGCAAGATACCCTGCTATGACCGTGAGGCCTGCAATGGATGAGATGAGGATGATCCTTCCGTATTTCCACAAAAACAGTTTCAGGCCCAGCTTCCGCCACACCCTGCCGGATGCTTCTGCCTCAAGGGTTTCGAGGCCTTTCCTGTACAATTCGTCAATATGTTTCAACTTGTCGCTCATTCACTTCCTTTAATTACCATCCGGCCTTCATACGACAGGGCCAGTTGTTTTTGCAACCACTTTCTTGCTTTCATCAGCTGGGTTTTTGAGGTATTCTCAGAGACCCCCAGCATTTCTCCAATTTCTTTATGACTGTATCCTTCAATGGCATACAGGTTAAAAACCATTCTATACCCGGGCGGAAGGCTGTTCACTGTTTTCATCAGCTCTTCCACAGCCACATTTTGCGGAATATCTTCATCCTCCGACAAGTTATCCTTCACCTCACCGATCTCCAGGTGGTGGTAGTGTTTCAGGTTCTTCCTGTAATTGTCAATGGCTGTATTCACGAATACCCTTTTCATCCATGCTGTAAATGATCCTTTTCCTGCAAACGTTTCAATCTTTGTAAAAACATTATAAAAACCATCTGTCAGGACATCTTCGGCTTCATCTTTATGGTTGCAGTACCGGAGGCATATTCCTGCCATTGCCCTGTGATACTTTTCGTAAAGGGCTTTCTGTGCCTTCCGTTTCTTTTTGATGCAGCCGGCAATGATATCCTCCTCTTTCCAGACCATCATTCTTTTCAGTTATGACGAAGCAAAAGGCAAACAGGTTGCCCGGACGGTCAGATCAGTTCCCTTTTTGCAGCGCCCGGATTTTCCAGGTCAAAGGTAACAATACATAATTCGCTGCCGTCGTGGGCAGCATTAAAGGCTGAGGTGCCGTTCAGGTCCTGCCTCCACTCGCCGGTAAGCCGGGTGGATTCATGGATGTGCCCGTGCATTGTCAGGTAAGGCTTTCTTTCCTCAATGAACCTTTGAACAGCAATGCTGCCCACATGCACATCCAGGGGAACGTGGTCTACCATCATCCCATCGAGCCCGGCGCGGTCGAGAAGTGTTTTGTATGGCGGAGTGTGAAAAAGAAATATGCTTTTTGAAAGATCTTTTTCCCCGGTCAGGATTTCAAGATCTTTTTTTATGGTTCCGTAATCAATATCCTCCATGGGATCAACTGTCCTGAACCCTTCATTGGGATGGATGCAGCCCGGATCCACAAAGCGGGAAACATCGTACTTTTCCCAGTCCTTGAGCTGAAAAGGGGTAGGCGGCACATACGAATAGCCGAAGATGGTGAACCCGTGAAAAGCAGTGGAACGAAAATGGATATATTCCCAAAGACCTGTTCCGGCCACCTCCGCAATCTTCGTTTCTTCGCTGCGGGCGTCGTCGTTACCGAGAATAAGGAATACACGGGGGTACTCATCATCCATTTCATTCTTCAGATCCATGAATGAAGGCGTCAGATAATCCATCACGAAGTCATCGATACCGGGAAGGTTCTTCAGGCGGTGAGGCAACAGGTCGCCGCCCAGAAACAGAGCCGCAGGCTTTTCATCGATAATCCTGGTAAACAGTTTTTCATACCGGTCGATCTTTCCGTGCATGTCTGAAACAAAGAAACATGAAATCATGAGGGTAATATTATAGGGTTCTTAATGGCTTTGCCCTGTTCTCCAAAGAGTTGAGCATCACTCCGTAGCTTGTTTTGTCAGCAATGTCCCGGTCGGTGATCAGGTGGACGTCCAATAACCCGTTGGTTTCATAACCTGTTTTAGAAAGATTGACCTCCGAAAGGCAGAGACTCCACCCGTTTAACCACGCCATCAGCTCCTCCCGCCGTGAAACATCCTCTTGCAGATGGATCAGAAGGTCGATGTCGCTGGCGGGTCCCGCTTCGGTTGTTTTTGTGCTTCCGATCACGTAAATCCCCTTGATTCCGTACTTT
>JAFGME010000066.1 GCA_016927695.1 Bacteroidales bacterium | reverse complement strand
GTAGCCGTTGACCCCGAAATGCTGGGGCATATTTTTGAAAATTTGCTCGAAGACAATAAAGACAAAGGGGCTTTTTATACTCCGAAGGAAATTGTACACTACATGTGCCAGGAGAGTTTGACAGAATACCTGTGTACTGCTTTGCAAATAAAAAACGAAGTTGCCGAACGGGAAGCAGTAAACCATTTATTGAAAAACAAGATTGTTGACGAAATACTGAAACCTGAAATTGCTGAACTGGAAAAAGCTCTTGACAATGTAAAAATCTGCGACCCTGCCATTGGTTCCGGCGCTTTCCCGATGGGTTTGCTGCAGGAAATTTTCAGCATTAAAGAACTTATTGCCTACGATACAGGTAAAGATTGGAACCCGGCCGAAACCAAGCTGAATATCATCCAAAACTCCATTTACGGGGTGGATATTGAAAAAGGCGCTGTGGACATTGCCCGCCTGCGTTTCTGGCTCAGTTTGGTGGTGGACGAAGAAAAACCCAAAGCCCTGCCCAACCTCGATTACAAAATTGTGGTAGGCGACAGCCTCATAAGCAAGTTTGATGGTGAAATAATAGAGATTGACTGGGAGCGAAAACAAAGTGTAGGTAAAGCCGATGAATATGTAAAAAATGTGCAGCGTTTATTGATTGAAGTTGCCGATAAGCAAAAAAAATACTTTAACCCAAACAACAAAAACAAGAAAAAACTGCAGGCAGAAATCCGCAACCTGAAAATTGAACTGCTGATAAACCAACTATCGTTTAACAAAGAACTTTATATAAGTAAAACCGTGCAGAAAGGCGGTTTTATGCCCACAGCTGCCGATATAAAAAACAATACCGAACGGGAATTGCAAATTAAAGGGTTTGACAAGCTGATTAGCAAACTGAAAAACCTGATAAAAAATCCAGAAGAGCCGTTTAATCATTTCGACTGGAAATTGGATTTCCCGGAAATGCTGAACCCATACTTGTTGAATGGGAATGGGGGATTTGATATTGTAATAGCTAATCCCCCATATCTAAAGGAAAGAGACAATGCACATATTTTTAAGGATGTAAATAGTTCTTATTTCGGCCAATTATGGCATCAAGGAAAAATGGATTATTGGTTTTATTTTCTCCATAAAGCGATTGATATAAATAAAAACAAACTTGGAGTTATTTCCTTTATTACTTCAAGATATTGGCTAAATAGTCAAGGGGCAAAAAAGCTAATTTCACGTGTATCATCTAACTTATCCTTCATTAATGTTGTAGACATAGGCAAACTAAAAGTGTTTGATAATGTAGCTGGGCATCACATGATACATATCTATAAACACGATCAAAGTGATGGCTTCATTTACAAGAAGCTTCAAAACAATATAAAGTCAATATCAAATGATTTTGAAAACAACGATTTAAAAATTAGTATTCTGTCAAATGCTGAAGTTTTTAAAGATGGTAGTGAGATTATTTTTACTGACGACATACTAAGCACAAATATTGCAATATGTGAACTTGGCACTGTATATGATTTATCCCAGGGTGTTGTTGAAGCATCTGATAAAATATCGTCAAAACAGTTTAATCAAAAGCCGAACCCTAAATACCATGTTGGTCAAGGGATTTTTGTCCTAACTAAAGAAGAACTCAAGCAATTAAATCTAAATAAATCAGAATTGAGTTTGATAAAACCCTACTTAGACCCCTATGATGTCGATAGGTATTTCATTGATAAAAGCGAATCTAAATATTTAATATATAGCAATAAGGAAACCAAAGAGCTAATCGCAAAAAAAGTTGAATACAAACAATTGCGAAAGCATTTAGACTCATTACAAGATTACATTACATCTTCAAACGCACCTTATGGATTGCACCGAGCCAGACAATCAGACTATTTTGAGAGTCCAAAAATTATTTTCAAAGGAATGTTTGTTATTCCTGAGTTCTGTATTGATTTTGATAAATTCTACTTCTGCCTATCTTTTATTTCGATAATTCAAAAGAACAAAAATTATAGCTTAAAATATTTGCTTGGAATTCTGAATTCAAAATTCGCTAAAGAATGGTTTTATAACAACGGAAAGTTAAGAGGTGCGGGGGTAGATATTGGTGTTGAAAAACTTAGAACATTTCCTATTCCTATAACAAAATCTCAAAATCAATTTAATTTGTTTGTTGATTATATTATTTTCCTCAAATCAACCAAATCATCTAATATAAAAGACAAGCTAATGTCCACCTATTTCGAGCAAATCATAGACGGCATGGTGTACGAGTTGTATTTCCCCGAATTGCTTAAAAAGCACAACCGAGAAATCATCAGGCATTTGGGCGAGTTGCCGGAGTTTACCGATGGCATGAGCGATGAGCAAAAAATGCAAATTTGCAAAAAGGTATTTGAGCGTTTGAATGATGCAGCGCATCCGGTAAGGGTAAATTTAGAAAAAATGAAAGAAGAAATACAGGAAATACGCATTATTGAAGGTTTGGAATAAAACATCTCTATGCCGCTCAGTGCACTCTGTGGTAAAAAATAATAATATGAAACGAACATGTTTGCGAAAAAAACACAAACACCAATGAAAATAGCAAACGTGGAGTTCCATCCGACCTTAAACTCAATAATTATTTACGGATGAAAACACTTGACTGAAAACTCATAGAATACCCAAACCCACAAGCCGACACAAACAGATAAGAAATTAGCAAGACAATGACACGAAAACTCAATATTGACAATGGTTTACGAGGACATAAGACAGAACGCCAGCTGGTAACAAATAGGACTTAAACGCAGTCTTGCCACATAAGCTGACTGTTCGCACAGAGGCTTGCCTGGACTGCCCCGCCGGAGGCGGGCAGGGATTTAAAGTCCACCTTCATCCCTAAAGGTCGGGATTTCAGTGGATAAATTTAAACCCGGAGTTATCATAAATGCGGAATGACTGAAACAAGTTGAATAAAACCAAGCCGAAAAATGAAAGTTTCAAAGGAAAAAAACTCAATTGAAAGAAGCCGGGAACATCTCGCCAATGAACGAACCTTCCTGTCCTGGATAAGAACCAGTATCGCTTTTATGGGCTTCGGCTTTGTAATTGTGAAGTTTTCTTTATTTCTAAAACAAATCACTCCGCTTATAGATACCACTTTGATCCCATCAAAAGGACATTCGGCAATCGTTGGAGTCATTATGGTCGCAATAGGAGTAGTAATCACAATATTGGCTTTTCTTCAGTACAAACGAATTGAGAATCAACTCAAAGCTGATTCGTTTGTTTCCGGCTCAAGGCTCTCATTATTAATTACATCAATCCTGCTAATCGGTGGTGTTTTTTTGGTTATATATTTAATAAGCATTATTTAATAATCTATCCCGGTTTTCAGGATGAATGAGCTCTTTGTGCAGGTAGGTTCAGGAAGCGTAGCCTGATAAATCGTTATTGCTCCTTTTCCATCCTCTTTTTCTCGGCGGCTTTTTTGAGCACTTCATCCTGTATGCCGCCGGGCAGGGGCATGTATCGGAAGAAATCCATAGAGTAGTTGGCCCTGCCGCTGCTGATGTTCCTGAGTTGTGTGGCGTAGCCGAACATCTCCATCAGGGGGACAAAGGCCACCACCTTCTGTGATCCCTTGCGGTGCCGGCGCATCGATTCCACCTTGCCGCGGCGGCGGTTCAGGTTGGCCACCACATCTCCGATGTAATCATCCGGAGAGTTGACCTCGACCTTCATCACGGGTTCCAGAAGGATAGGCATCGCCTTGCGGAATGCCTCCTTGAAGCATATGGAGGCGCAGGTCTGGAAAGCCATGTCGGATGAGTCGACAGGGTGATATTTGCCGTCCACCAGCACCACACGCACATCTACGACGGGATAGCCGCCCAGGATGCCCTCTTCCATGGTTTTGACGATCCCCTTGTTCACCGATGGAATGAATTCATTTGGGATCGCGCCGCCCCTGATGCGGTCGACGAATTCATACCCGTTGCCGCCGTTGGGCTCAAGGCGAAGGGCCGTCTGTGCGAACTGTCCCTTTCCGCCTGTCTGTTTGGCATGACGGTATTCATGTTCCACCTCTGTCGTGATGGTCTCACGGAAGGCCACTGACGGCGCACCCACATCCACCTCCACTTTGAACTCCTCCTTCAGGCGGTCGACCAGTATCTCCAGGTGCAGTTCGCCCATCCCCGACATGACTGTCTCTTCTGTCTCTTCGTTATAGTGTACATTGAAGGAAGGGTCTTCACCCGCCAGCTTGTGGAGAGCTTCTCCAAGCTTCTCGCGGTCCTTTCTCGACCGGGGTTTGACGCTCAGCTCGATGACCGTCGGAGGGATCAGTATCGATTCCAGGTGCAGCGGCTGTTCCGGATCGCACAACGTGTCTCCGGTCTTGGTGAACTTCATCCCGATCAGGGCGACGATCTCGCCGGGCCCGGCCTCGGTGATCTCCTCACGGTCCTTGGCATAGATCCTGAGTATCCTTCCGGTCCGCTCCATCTTACCCTTGGTGGAGTTCAGCAGGGCCATACCGCTTTTCAATACCCCGGAGTACACCCTGACAAAGGTCTGCTGCCCCACGAAGGGATCGTGGATCAGCTTGAAAGCCAGGGCGGAAAAGGGAGCTTTATGGGAAGGGCAACGGGTGTGGGTCTTTTCGCGATCATCCACATCCGTACCCACCACCGCACCGACATCGACAGGGGAGGGCAGGTAATCGGTCACGGCATCCAGAAGAAGCTGGATTCCCTTGTTTTTGTATGCGGCACCGCAGAAAACGGGTGTGATCATCAGTTTCAGCGTGGCCTTGCGGGCTGCTTTCTTCAGAAGCTCGTCCGGAACTTCCTTGTCTTCCAGGAACAAATCCATCACCTGGTCGTCGAACTCAGCGATGGTTTCAGTGATCTTTGCCCGTGCCTCTTCGGTAGCCTGGAGGTATTCTTCAGGGATCGCAGTTTCTATCCTCTCGAATTCCTTGAATATGAAAGCCTTTCTGGTGATCACATCAATGATGCCAATAAAATTCTCCTCGACTCCGATGGGGATATGGAAAGGCACGGCATGCGCATCGAGATACTGGTTCATCTGGGAAACGACGTCACTGAACTCGGCGCCGATGCGGTCCATCTTGTTGATGAAGGCAATGCGGGGCACCTTGTACCGGTCGGCCTGGTTCCAGACTGTTTCGCTCTGGGGCTCGACCCCGCCCACAGCACAAAAAACCGCGATAAGACCATCAATCACCCTGAGGGAACGCTCCACCTCAACCGTGAAGTCCACATGGCCCGGTGTGTCGATGAGGTTGATCTGGTAACCGTTCCAGGCACAGGAGATGGCTGCCGAGGCAATGGTGATCCCCCTTTCCTGCTCCTGCTTCATGAAGTCCATCGTAGCCTGACCGTCATGCACCTCGCCGATCTTGCGGGTGGTGCCCGTGAAAAACAAGATCCGTTCGGTCACCGTGGTCTTGCCCGCATCAATGTGAGCGGCTATCCCGATATTTCTGAGTCTCGTAAGAGGCATATTCGATTCCCTTGTTATTTATAATCAGCGCTTTATCTGATAAACACCCCGGTCCGGAACCGGAAAAACGGCGCAAAGGTATTCGTTTATTCCGAAGTACAGTGATGGGGATTGTTAAACAATCGTGAAGATTATGTAATGAAAAAATGAATCATACATGCACTGGACGGATTTCTGCCGGAATGTCACTTATTCACTGATATTGGACGAATATCCCGGATGCCCCGGTCAGGATTCCAGCAATTCCCTGACGATCTGATCGCAGGCAGCGCGGAACTTCGGGTCGCAGTCGTTCTGGAAACGGTCAAAGAGCTCAAGGATAAAGCGGCCCTCGTCGGTCAGGGAGGTATGGCCACCCTCGCTGCCACCCCGGACAGTCTTTATGACCGGGAACCCGAGCGTCTGTTCGATCTTTCTCAGGTTATCCCATGTCTTGCGATAGGTGTAATTCATCCGTTTCATGGCCAGTTTCAGCGATCCCGTCTCGTCTATGGATTTTAAAAGCTGCCATTTACCCTCACCCAGCACGCTCTTTCCGTCCGGAGTCTCCAGCCAGACCTTGTAATTCAGCCTTAATCCCCTGATCTTTTCCTTTTCCATGCTCACTCCTGTCTTCTAACTCCTAACTCCTCCCTTTAAAAACATCATCTCCTCAACGACCTCCACCGCAGCCCCGATACATTTCTCACACACCCTTTCGTGCAGTTCCCCGGTGTGATACAATTCTTTTCCTTTTTCAG
This sequence comes from Bacteroidales bacterium, assembly GCA_016927695.1. Lineage (GTDB taxonomy): Bacteria > Bacteroidota > Bacteroidia > Bacteroidales > JAFGHD01 > JAFGHD01. Next base: position 143 of record JAFGME010000066.1, on the reverse strand, counting down.
TGTTCAGGTCGCATTGCACCAGATCGATACATCTGGTCGATCCAAAATGATCCCTGAAACGGCTTTCGAAGCTGCGGATGGCTGCATATGCAGCTTCCTTCCCATTCGGCTTTCCGGTGCAATGATAAAGGCCGAGCACCATG
>JAFGME010000065.1 GCA_016927695.1 Bacteroidales bacterium | reverse complement strand
AGCAGCACACTTTACCCCTCCATCCGGTACACCGGAAGAACAAATTCCGATCCACTGGGGACGATGACTTTCGCCGAAACCACCATTTATAACGGTACCGAATCCCAGACCAACGGAAACAGGTGGGGCGACTACTCCAGCATGTCTGTGGATCCTAACGATAATAAAACCTTCTGGTACACCCAGATGTACGCAGGCGGAAGCGCCTGGGACTGGGGAACAAGGGTTGCAGCATTTAAGTTCAGCCTTTACTGCGTCGCCAGCGGCGGCTGCGATGAGCACATTTCAAGGGTTCAGCTTGGCGATATCGACAATACAAGCGGATGCGACGGATACAGGGATTATACCAATATTTCCACCGACCTGCCCCTGAATGCAGCCTACAATCTTACGGTCACCAATGGGGTTACATCCTACCCTTCCGACCAGTGCGGAGTATGGGTGGACTGGAACCGCGACAATGATTTTACTGATGCAGGCGAAGCCCTCACCGTGACGGGAACACCGGGTATCGGACCTTACACCGCCACAGTGGATCCCCCCGGCACTGCCACAACCGGACCGGTCACCATGCGCATCAGGATAACCTATACCGGAGCAGTGGATCCCTGCGGAAGTACATCCTATGGCGAAGTGGAAGACTATACCATTAACCTCACTCCCGCTGCAACAATAAATACATGGACAGGCGTTACCAGCACCGACTGGTTCACCGGAAGCAACTGGTCGCTTGGAGCGCCTCCCACCGACGCAACGGATGCGAACATCCCCGGCGGCACACCTTTCGCCCCGTCGATCAATTCAGGCAATGCCTACTGTAAAAACCTTACTGTCACAGGAAACCAGGTGCTGACTCAAAATGGAACCAGCTATTTTTATGTTTTTGGCAATTTTAATACCGATGCCGGTCTTTATACCAGTACCGGCCTTGCCTACCTGTACTTCGACGGGTCCGCAAATACGAACTGGGACGATGACAACACCAATGACGTTTTTCAATATGTGAGGGTAAACAAAGATGTTTCTACTGCTGCTGTCAGCATGTGGCAGGATATGACCGTGGACGGCAATTTTGAAATCCGTGAAGGGGAATTTAAAATTGATGCAGCCTGGACGCTCACTGTAACCTCCACTGGCACAACAGCTTTTGAGGTTGAAGACGGAGGTAAGCTGACCCTTGTTGATGAACACCTCGATATTGCAGGAAGGATTACCTTCTACGATGGAAGCCAGGCTTCTGTGGGGGGGGGTACTATAGAATGCGGCGGCGATTTCGTTGTGCAGGCCAACGCTGCTTACAATATTGCCCTTATTGGCGGCACCCTCATCATGGACGGAACCGGCGCCCAGTACATCCGCGACCAGGATGGCGGCACTCTTGACCTGTTCAACCTTACCATCGCAAAGAGCGCCGGCACTACATGCTACATTGGGGATGCCCACATGGATGTTAACGGTAATCTTTTAATTTCAGGGGGTATTTTAAATTGTAACAACGGACCTTCCCCGACAGCTACTTATAATATTAATGTCGCAGGTAACTGGACCAACACTGTCGGAAGTGCAGGATTTGTTGAAAACGCCGGACGAGTCACTTTCGATGGCCCCGGACATCAGTACGTTTACTCCAGCGAGACTTTCAATATTCTTGAGGTAAACAACGGAGCAGCGCTGAGAATCAACAATGCGGCCTATACTGTGACATGTGCCACCTATGACTGGACAGGGGGCGGCATTGATGTTATTGCCGGTACATTTACAGCCAATGATCTGGCTGACAATGGACTGTACGGTGGTTTCTGGGTGAATCCCGGCGCCACGATTAACCTATATCAGGATGCAGGGCAATTTGTTGACCTCAACGGAACCATCTGGATGGGCGGTGGAAACATGAATGTGTACGGCGGCAACGGCGCTTCATGGTGGAGTTATGCCGGCGATGCATCTGTTGCCATGAGCGACGGTGTCCTGGATTTTAAAGACGTGGGTATTTATGTGTACACTTCAGGCACATATACTTTCACTGAAAACATCACCGGGGGTGTCATCAGAACATCATCCTCCGTACAGGCTGTCAACAGTAATTTTACCCCCGCAGGCGGCACAGTGGAAATGTACGGGCCCTCCGATGCAGCCCTTAGCCAGTCACTTGGCGCCACATTCTTTGATTTTTTAGTCAATAAGGGAGCCAAAGAAGGAAACCCGGGATCTTCATCACCCTCTTACGAGGACAGAAACGGAGAAATACTGTTTTTAGGTGGCGGCAGCAAAGCCAATTCGGTCTCTAACACTTCTGATATCGATATTACGAATAACCTGGAAGTGGTTCAGGGAACATTAAACCTTGGCAACTATGTTTTTGATGTAGCCAAAGATGCCACCTTTGAGGGCAACCTGAATATGAGTTCAGGAACCTTTATGGTAGGCACTGTTGCTTACGATAATCTTTCATTCCTTGCAGGTTCTCATGGAAATGTTACCGGCGGCGCTATGTACCTGGCATCGTGGTTCTATGCCGCCAGCGGATCCGCATTTACTGCATCTGGTGCAAGTACTATGTATTTCGCCGGCTCCGCCGTTACTGGGATGGACATCAGGGAAACAGGTATCCAGTTCGGGAATGTGGATATCAACAAAACCGTTTCCAACCATCTGCTTTATACCACAGGACAACTGGTTGACCTGAACGGCGCCCTCACCCTTCATGGAGTCAGCGTACTGGATATGCAGGCAAACAACTCCATGCGTGTCCATGGCGTGGTAACAGATGCTTCAGGCACGAAAGTGTATGTCTATAACGGACCCGGCGACGGGGAAGCGCTCTCATCCAAAGGCCCCGAAAGCGGTTCAGGAGCCAAGGGAGCCATGTTGGAAATCGACACCGATTTCACACTGAATGGCCTGATGGATCTTGGCGCTGACGGAAACGTACTTGTTCATGGAAACTTTGCCATTGCGTCCACAGGAGTCCTCACCATTAACGGAGGTTCTTTTGTGGTGGACAAAGTATACAATGAAGCCGAAGCATGGCAGAATCTCTATGGCACCATAAACCTGACAGACGGCCTCTTTGAAATTACCCACAACAGTTTCAGGTTTGGAGCTACCAGTGTCAACAATATCTCGGGCGGAACCATGAGGTGCGGCTTTACCTTCTATTCAGTCGCTGCCAACGTATTCCAGCCAACCGGCGGGGTAGTGATTTTTATGGGAAGCGACCCCAATTGTTACATCCAGTGCAGCGGCGGAAGTTATTTCTATGACCTGGTCATCGACAGGGCCAATGAAATTTCACTATATTCTGATATCCAGGTGAACAGGGATATTTTGATTGAATCCGGACCGCTCAATACAAATTTTGCCGGCCAGTTCAACATCTCTGCCGGTAGGAACTGGACAAACAACGGTGGCGATCCGGCATTTATTGAGGGAACAGGTACGGTTACCTTCTTCGGATCAACAGCGGGTGATATTCTCACGGGTGAGAACTTCTACAATATGACCGTCAACAAAACCTTCACAGGGTTTGAAGGATTGGAGGTTATGTCTGTTCCTGTGGTGGTTGCCAACAACCTTATCATCACTGACGGAACGCTGGAATTGAACTCCAACTCAGTGTTAACTGTGGGTGGCAATGTAAGTATAGCCCTGGATGCCGGATTGAATGCCGGTGGGTTGGATACCAACCTGGAGATATATGTCGGTGGAAACTGGACAAACAGCAACACGCTCTATAATACCATCGCAGGTTATACTCCCGGAGCTGAAATCATTACATGGAACGGTTCGCTGGATCAGGTGATCACCACTGCCGCCCCGCAGGAGGATTTCAATAACTTTGTTGTTAATAAACCTGCCGGGATACTGAAACCGGCCGATAACATTCAGGTGCTTGGGGATTTTGATATATTCAGTGGTAATTTTGGCGCCCAGATCACCGGCCTGACCCATTACTTCCATGGTGATTTTACAATACACGGCCCTGGCAGTTATGCACCTTCATATACTTCCACTACGGTGTTTAAAGGAGTAAGTGACCAGTTTTATGAAAGGCTTGGCGGAAGCGGATCCTTTGGCAATATCTTAATAGATAAAACAGCCGATAAATCCTCAGGATCAGTAGAGATCAGCGGCGGTGAACCAATTGCCGAAGTATTAAATCCTGCAGAGTCCAAAGCCCTTATGGTTACCCTGAACACTACTATTGTTACCTTTAGTGGCGGTACTACAACCATAGATGAGGGTACCCTGAATCTCAATGGTAAGGATTTCAAATCCACAGGCGCTCTAAATATCAATGCTGGCGGCATATTGTCCGTCCCTGCAGGATCTGAACTCGCATCAAACGGAGGGTTGTATGTCAATAGCGGCGGTATCCTTGAAACCATCGGAGCCGCAGGTAATACGGCGCTGGTGCATAACGACGGATCAGGATCTGTCGTCTTTGAAGTCAATTCAGGCGGAACAATCCGTGCATCCTATACCATATTCCAGGATATGACTGCCAATGGTATTTACCTCAAATCGGGATCCATTGTGGATGCTACCCATTCATTCCACAATTGTACTTTCCGGCTTGGCGCGGCAGCCCCTTCAGCCTTGCTGACGATTCATAACAGTCAGACGTTCAGTGTGAACAACGCCGTTTTCCCGACCAACACCTGGAGCGGTGGATACAATGTCTGGAAAAATGTCAATACAGGACACGTGACTTTCAACAATGCAACGGGTGGTTTTTCAGGACCGGCTTTTGAGTACGACCCATACAGCCGGGTTGACTGGACCGGATTCACACCGGGTCTCTGGACCGGTACGGTTTCTACCAACTGGTTCACAGGCGGCAACTGGAGCGATGGCAATGTGCCTGTTGCAGGTACAAGTGTAACCATTCCGACAGGATGTCCCAATTACCCGGTGATCAGCGGATCCGCTGCGGTTTGTGCTGCCATGGATATCAACAACGGCGCATCCCTTACCATTGGGAACAATTCACTTACTGTTACAGGAACAGTTGAAATTAACGGTCTGTTGGTTATGACCAATGCAGCCGCAGTGCTTAATGCCGACCGGATAAACTGGAATTCAGGCTCCACTGACAACGTCACCGCCGGGACATTCCATGTGGATGACTGGATGTTTAGGGAAGGTACCAATGCCAAATTAGGAACAGGCAACACTGCTTATGTTGAGAATCTCTACTTCCCGACCGACAGTGATGCCGAATTTGGAAATCTGGTTGCCGTACCTTTAACCAAAGGTGGAATTGAACAGGGAGAGGCAATTTATCCGACTTTGGTGGCAGGTAATTTCACCGTGCAGAACGGCGTTTCGTGGTATTTCCCGTACGATCTTGTTGTCGCAGGAACGGCTCTTATTGAAAACGGTGGTTATCTTGAATTTTATTCCGGCGGGACGCTAAAGGTGACAACAGCCCTGGGTATCAACGGTACACTGAATGTTTTACAGGGATCGGCTGTTTTAATAGGCAATAACGGCACGCTCGGAATAAACAGCGGCGGGACTCTCAATATTTTGGGAGTGGCGGGAACACCTGCAACCGTTTCATCCATTTCCGGGACCTATACATTTGATGTTTTCTCCGGCGGTACCATTGCTGCCAATTACGGGATATTCGAGTACATGAGAACAAACGGGGTGTATATCCGTTCGGGAGCCATTGTCAGCCCAACCAACTCGTTCAACAACTGTACATTCCGGAACGGAATTGCAGGTGGAAGACTGATGGTAGTGCAAAGCAATCAGACTTTCGATGTGAACAATGCCGTTTTCCCAACCAATACATGGGGCGGGACATACAATGTTTATAAAAGCGTAAATGCCGGACAGGTCAATTTCATCAGCGCAACGGGCGGATTTAGCGGTCCTGCTTTCGAATATGATCCCAACAACAGGATCAACTGGACAGGATTCGGAATCACCGTTGACATTACGGTTATTGCCGAAGGCCCGTATAACGGTACGAACATGAATGCCCTGATCAACGGAGTGATCTCCCTCAGTCAGCCGTTCAACCCCACTTTGCCCTATTTCAACAATCCGAACCCGAAGTGGTTATATGGTGGCGCCGAAAGCGTTGCCGCCATTCCCAATCCGTATGTGGTTGACTGGATCATGGTGGAACTCAGGGATGCTGCCAATGCAGCAGGCGCTACCGGCGCAACAATGGTTGCCCAGAAAGCAGGATTCCTCCTCAGGGATGGAAGCATTGTTGAACTTGACGGGGTCAGCCCTCTTACATTCCCGGTGACCATCACACAGAACCTCTTTGTTGCCGTTTGGCAGAGGAACCATCTCGGTGTGATGTCGGCAAATCCCGTTCCTCTGGTTGCGGGCGTATATACTTATAACTTCTCCACCGGATCAACACAGGCTTACGGCGGTGCACTTGCTCACAAACAGGTTGCCCCGGGTGTTTGGGCAATGGTCAGTGGCGACGGCAATGGAGACGGTAACGTCGGAACACCTGATAAAAATGACGTCTGGGCCCCGCAGGCCGGTGGTTTTGGATATCTTGCAGGTGACTATAACCTTGACTCCAATGTGAACAACGGTGACAAAAACGATTTTTGGGCGCCCAACAGCGGAAAAGGTTCTCAGGTACCTGATGGCGGATATTTTAGCCAGATACCTGAATAACAGAACAATAGTTTGAACGTAAGAGGAATTCGTTTCGGCGGGTTCCTCTTTTTTTATTTTTCCATAAGGGGATTATTTGCTTTTTTGCTTTTTTATTTTTTATATTTGCTTGGAAAAGTTTTTTTAATTAAAAAAATCAGGTATGGCAGAGTCAGATTACAATGAAAAAGACCGGGACAGGGAGGAGATATTTTCGAGAACCGTCAGGGCAGGTAAAAGAACTTATTTTTTCGATGTAAAAGCCACCAAATCTAACGAATACTACCTTACCATCACCGAAAGCAAAAGAAGGTTCAGCAACGATCAGGGGAAGTTCTTTTATGAAAAACACAAACTTTTTCTCTATAAAGAGGATTTTGAAAAGTTTGCCAGAGGATTGGAGGAAGTGATCGGGTTTATCACTTCGGGCAAAATGCCTGAGCCGGAAGATAATAATACCTTTCATAATCATGAGGCCTCTTCAGACGTTGAATTCGAAGACTTGGGAAAAGGAGAGATGGAAACAGATGCTGATAGTCATTCCGGCTTTGCCGATAAGTATTGAGTTTCGGTTCCGCATCCCTTTACCTCCTTCCTTACCGGGCAACTGATATTTCAGTCGTGAATTATTAACATTTTTTTATAATAGTGTTGATATTTAAATTAAGCAACAGCGGTTTAATATTGTAATTTTGCCATAAATCCGTTAGTCCGGTAAGTATTACAGGCTTTATTGTTGTACGTCCTGTCCTGTATACCGCTAATGAGTGGATTTGTAAGAAGTACTGGATTACAAAAGGCGGCATAACTGCTTCTAATTAATAAATGTTTTGCACTTATAATAAGAAGCAGTGTAAATAACGGATAAATATTTTGACGTTGGCTTATGGGAAAAGTGATTGCTATAGCGAACCAGAAAGGAGGGGTGGGGAAAACAACCACAGCGATAAATCTTGCTGCAAGCTTTGCAGTTTTGGAATATAAAACCCTGATCATCGATGCCGATCCCCAGGCCAATGCTACCTCAGGTGTGGGCTTTGACCCGCGTAATATTAAAACCAGTATATACGAATGTATTCTCGAAGAGGTTGAGCCTGACAATATCACCCTCAATACATCCACACCTAACCTTGACCTCATCCCTGCCCATATCGACCTGGTGGGCGCTGAAATTGAAATCATCAACCTTCCCAACAGGGAAAAAATGATGAAAAAAGTGATCGGCAAAATCAGAGATAAATATGAGTTTATCATTATCGATTGTTCCCCTTCGCTGGGATTGATCACAATAAACGCCCTTACGGCGGCAGACTCGGTGATCATTCCGGTACAATGCGAATACTTTGCCCTCGAAGGCCTCGGTAAACTGCTCAATACCATTAAAATTGTTCAGTCAAGACTTAATGAACGCCTGGATATTGAAGGAATATTGCTTACCATGTTCGATAACCGGCTACGGCTTGCAAAACAGGTTGTGGATGAAGTGAAAACCCACTTCCAGCAAATGGTATTTGACACCATCATCCATAGAAACACACGGCTGGGTGAAGCCCCTAGTTTCGGGGAAACCATCATCATGCATGATGCCAACAGTACCGGAGCTGTCAACTATCTTAACCTGGCCCGTGAAATACTTCAGAAAAACAGGATGACCCATCTTGATCAGGCGGAAAAGGAAATTGATATTCTAAATGAAAACTAAAAAATCTGCTCTGGGAAGGGGCCTGAGCGCTATTCTCGAAAGCCCGCTGACAGATATTACTTCCAGGGATATCTCAGGCGATTATGTTGTTGGGGCAGTCGCCAACATTCCCCTCTCAAAAATTGAAGCCAATCCTTTCCAGCCAAGATCATTGTTCGAACGGCAGGCGTTGGAAGAACTGGCACAATCCATCAGGGAACAGGGTATCATTCAGCCGGTAACGGTCCGCAAAATGGGATATGATTTGTACCAGCTCATCAGCGGGGAGAGGCGGTTTAAGGCAGCTAAAATGGCCGGAATGGAAAGCATTCCCTGTTTTATTCGTGTGGCCAACGATCAACAGATGCTTGAAATGGCCCTCATTGAAAATATACATCGCGAAGACCTGAACGCCCTCGATATTGCCATCAGCTACCAGCGCCTTGTGGAGGAATGCGATCTTACACATGAAAAACTCAGCCAGCGCATCGGAAAAAAAAGGGCCACCATAAGCAATTATATAAGGCTGCTGAAACTCCCTCCTGAAATTCAGCTTGCCATCGGTAACAATACTATAACCATGGGTCATGCAAGAGCCCTTATTAACGTGGAAAAAGAAAGCGACCAGCTGGAAATATTTCACAAAATCGTTAACCGGGAACTCAGTGTTCGCAAAGTGGAGGAACTCGTCAGGAATCTTACCGGCAGGAAAACAGAAGAAAAATCCGACCCCGGACCAGGAATTGAACACCTGAGTCATGAAATCGATCAGATAAACACAAGACTGAAAACCGATGCAAGGATAAAAATCAGCAATAACGGAAAGGGAAGAATCGTTATCCCTTTCGATTCAGAAGAAAAACTCGTTAATATCCTTGCAATCCTGAGTGGAAAGTGATGCTTTTTCATTTCAGACAAATATTTCGCCTGCAGTCTTTCAAAAGAACGACAGGATTTGTTATTGCAATCGCCTTTTTTTTATTTTTTTTCTTGCAGTATAATCCGGTTAGCGGGCAGGAAGAAGCTTCGGAAGGGGAGGGAACAGACACCACCTCGGTTGTTATTAAACATTCACCCCACAAAGCAACATTGTATTCGTTAATTATACCGGGCCTGGGCCAGGCTTACAACAGGAAATACTGGAAGATTCCTGTGATTTATGCAGGTTTTGGAACGCTGTATTATTTTGTCAACAACAACAACAAAGAATATAGTAAGTTCAAAGAGGCGTATAACCATTCGCTTATTGACGGCGATACCCTGCCTCCGGTCAATGCCTATGAGGAGCAATATGATTCCGAATCGCTGCTTTCATTGAAGAATTTTTACAGGCGGAATCGTGACTTCACATATATCCTTTCGGGTTTCTGGTATCTTCTCAACGTGGTCGATGCTGCCGTGGATGCACACCTCTTTACCTGGGAAATTGATGATGACATCACATTAAGGGTCGAACCGGAACTGTATCATTATTCGTCGTCAGGCCCTTATTCCTGTCTGAGATTCAGGTTAACGTTTTAGCTTTTAGGAAAATCCGGGCTGGTTCGTGCAAAGCGGTGAGGAAAAGGGATATTATTCTTCTTCAGTAAGCTGTTTGGAAACGGCATATTTTCTCCATTTTTCCACAACAAATCTCATATCAGAAGGCAAATCGGTTTCAAAGGTCATTTCATTGCCCGTTACCGGGTGTTTGAATCCCAGGAGCCTGGCATGAAGTGCCTGTCGTGGCAGATACTGGAAGCAGTTTTCGACAAATTGCCTGTATTTCGAAAAAGTAGTTCCTTTCAGGATCATATTTCCACCGTAGGTTTCATCGTTGAACAGAGGATGCCCGGCGTAGCTCATGTGTACCCTGATCTGATGCGTCCGGCCGGTTTCGAGTTCACATTCAATCAATGTAACATAACCGAATCTTTCAATAACCCGGTAGTGTGTAATGGCATCCTTGCCATGATTTCCTTCGGGAAACACTTTCATGCTTTTTCTGTTCATGGGGTTTCTCCCGATATTCCCTGAAATAGTGCCGGTGTCCTGTTCAAAATCACCCCAAACCAGGGCAAAATATTTGCGGTTGATGCTGTGCTTGTAAAACTGCCTGCTTAACCTGGCCTGAGCCAGATCATGCTTGGCAATGACCATAACCCCTGAAGTGTATTTATCGATCCTGTGTACGAGCTTCGGTCTGACCGGTTCGCTGTGGCCAGGATGCCCGGAGGTCTGAAAATGATACAGCAGGGCATTGAGAAGTGTGCCTTTGTAATTGCCATACGCCGGATGCACCACCATCCCGGCTTGTTTGTTGATTACTACCAGATCCTCATCTTCATATAAAACATCTATTTTAATATCTTCGGGCAGTATTTCATGATCACGGGGAGGAGAGGCGAGCACAATGGATATAATGTCTCCGGGCTTGACTTTGTAACTTGGCTTCACCGGAATTCCGTTGACGAGGATGTTGCCTGCCCTTGCTGCCGACTGGAGTTTGCTGCGTGTAGCGTTGTCCAGCCTGCCTGAAAGGTATTTGTCAATTCTGATCAAACCCTGCCCTTTGTCAATCTCAAACCGGAAGTGTTCATAAAGCCTCTCTTCCGGATTTATAATGTTAATATCCATGATGGGGGTTCAAAATAATCAATGCCTGCGTTCAATGATCAACTTCTGGGAAAAAATCCTGCCATTTTCTGTATCCCTGACTGTAATGATGTAAATGCCTGCTTTTAAAGTGGCTATGTTTAGCTCGTGTGAATATTTCTCCATCCTGATCCTTCGGCCTGTCATATCGTAAACACTCGTTTCGAGCTGACCGGCCATCTCAATATGGTTGAATTCATCAGGAAGCTCAATGTAAACAGCATCATGGTTTGCCGGTGGGTTAGGCCATATTTTGAGATTTTTGAGTTTTGCAGAGGATGGGGCGGGATTTTTGGCCATCAGCCGTTTTCCAAACACCGGCCTTATCATCAGTGAGCCCTCGAAGCTTGTTTTTATCCAGGTTCCTTCCACATTATAAAAAATCCTGTCCTGTGAATTTGTATTCCTGTCGTATCCGACGTTCAGGTTGTGGTTGGTGGTTTGTATCCAGCCGATATAAACGGTCCCATTGAATACAATGCTGTCATTGTCAAAATGATAGGTGTGAAATGAATTCATTCCGTCCAGGAATATGGGCAACTGATTCTCTTCTGTGTGGATCAGGGTTCCCGGAATCCCATTATTGTCGTTCCAGATGGCGAAATGAAAAAGTCTTTTGTTTGCCGAATCCTGCACATTGTTGAAGTACATGGAAATTGCCCGTAAAGTGTCGGGACGGACCAGGTTAAACCGGTAAGCCAGCATAGCTCCGCTTGGGGATAAACCGTATCCGGCCTCCGCAGTGCCGTCGTCATAGGCAAAGTAGTTTTGGAACGCCTGTGTAAAGGAAATTGTATCACCCAGGGTGCCTGTGGCGTTTTCGGTGAGAAAATGACGTGTTGTAAATCCTACACTGTCGGCAACAGACAAGGGATCTGTAGGGAAATATGTCTTCACCGGTGGTTTTGAAAAGGGGGGATAATTCATGTACCCGGTTGTGAAATACGGAAAAACATCTGCACTGCCGCCATCATACTGGTATATGATGTCATCTCCGGAAAGGATTTGGTATTTATAGGAGCATGTATGGGCAACCGAATCAAGGTTGCTGATTTTCAGCTCAACCGAGTCATTCATATACCTGATGGGATCCTGGCTGTACTGGGCGTATGGCACTTTAGAATAACCATCCAGAAAAGAAGGAGCCCTGTCGGCAAAGCCTGCTTTTTTAACTGCCGTATCGTTTATACTCCTTCCGGCGTTAAGATAAACATTGTCAATGTTCCATTGGTCGGTGTTGCTTCTCCAACTGCTTATGGCAGCAACACTGGCATAATTAACGAAACGCATCCTGAAATCAGGCCTGAACCATATTGAATCTTTAACTGCTATCATCACGCGTTCGAAGGTTCTGCCATATAAGTCCACGAAATCTTCGAGCTCATATCCGGAGGTACTCCAGATGTTCGTCCATACTGTCTCTTGTCTGAAAACGGAATCGCAGGGAGCGGCTACCTGATCCTCAAAATATAATGTATCCTGTGCGAGGAGGTATTTGGTGTCACAATCAAGATGGAGGGTGTCTCCGGGAAAAACAGTGTCGTTTGGCCCGATGTAATTGCTGATGAATACGATGGTGGTATCAAAATAATCAAAAACATCGATGCTGTAACCGAATTGAAGTACCAGCGAATCATCTTCGGACGGGGGAACTCCGTTGCCCTGGGGCTGATAATAAAAGCTCAGATAGAGAGAATCTGAAGGCCCTGTTTTCTGCCAGGTCTGCAATTCACTGTTGTATATGGAATCAAGTCGTATTAAACGGGAAGTAAGATGGTCGGCTGCCTTGGGGAATAGCCCTATGTTTTTATACACAAATCCCAGGGAATCCAGCACATCAAGTGTTGCAACGCCATAATCGGGAGGATCTACGGCAAAACCGGTGTTTATGAATGCCTTGTTGTCTGTCCACAACTTTGAATCCGGAAATGGATGAAGAGATGAAAAATCATCATAAAAAGGCATTGAGACGGCTTCTACGGTTGAACCTGTCTTAAACAGTCCGCCTTCTTTTTTTTTGGCAGCCTCGAACAACAAAGGGTTCATTCCGATCCCTGTAAGGTATTCCTGCCCTGCGGCAAAATATGACAAAAGGCAAAGGATCAATATATATACATTTCTGTTCATTCTTCGCCCGTTTTGGTAACCATGTGATCGGTGTTCAGGGTGTCGGCACTGAACTGTTTAAGGTACTCTTTGAAGTTAAAGGTCGCATCAGACCGGTACCATAAATGAACGGAATCCCCCGGATAGTAATTGCTCTGACTATTCCACGAGGGTTGTTGCCTGTATACTCTCATCACGCCTGCAGTATCCGGTTCGGGGAATAACTCCTGACCTATGTTTAATGATGCCAGATTGCTCGTAAAGCGGGCTTCATCTGCTGTTTTTCCAATAAGGAAGGGTATTTTAGCCTTTCGGATGATCTCCCCGGAGCCTAAAACAAGGTCAATTCCTGATCCTGTGTTGATAAGGGTTCCCGGAACTATTGTGTCGCCTTCATACATCTGCTGCAATACGGCATTGTGGTCAAAACTGGGTCTGTAGATCAGATGACCTGCCCTGAGTTTATTGGTTACCAGTAAATTAAGGGCCTGCCTCAGGGTCAGAAAAATTAAATCCGGCATGGCCACCTTTTCGGGCATGATGGCCACGGTTGTAACATAAATATCCCTTCCCTTCTTCACATTTGAACCCGGCCCGGGCTCCTGCATGAGAATGGCTCCCTTTTTTATTTCATCATTAAACACTGAATCAATCACAAAAAAATCGTATTGTCGGGTATATCCAATGGAGTCGGCTTCTGCAAGGGTCATTCCCCTGAAATCAGGAAGGGCGGTTTCATTGCCATGCCGTGTATAAGCCTTCAGAAACAATATTAGCCCAATGAACAGAATTATCGTAAAAACAAATGCTAACGCCAAATGCCTGAAAAATTGCCCTGACCGGAAAAAAGACTTAACATGTTTTCCTGACTTGTTTCCGTTTCCTTCCATGCCCATTTCTGATTTCGCTCCGATTAGAAAACTATGAAAATTT
>JAFGME010000064.1 GCA_016927695.1 Bacteroidales bacterium | reverse complement strand
GCCCTTTATTCCGAGGAAAGAGGCCAGTTCCGGATTGGAAACCCTGATCATAGCTTCTTTCTGCCATTTTTCCGGGTCTGCCATCATTCCAAGCAAAACCTGCTCCGGAGAAAGGCCGTTATAGATATTTTTCCGGCTCACTTTCCTGAGCACCTCCGATGCCAGCGTATTCACCGGTTTGATTCTGCCATCCCTGTCCTGCATAAGGAGCTCTCCAAAAGCAGAGGCATGTCCTGCATCCACTACAATCCCTCCGGAAGAACCATCATCAGGCAGGGCAAAAGCGCTGCTCCCTGAAAAAAAAGCCGGAAAAAAAACAAAAACAGCAATAATTGCAAAGGATTCCTTTTTTTCGTGCAACTTTTTCATTGCTCTTGATAATACTGAATAGCGGCCGTTCCTGCTGAAAAGGGATACAACCATCCCCAATGTCATCAGGAAATAACCCGCATAAGTGATTAAGGTACCCCAGGCATCATGGTTTACTGAAAGGATGGTGCCCTTTTCATCCTTATCATAGGAAGACTGAAAAAATCTGTAACCTTTGTAATTCAAAACATTGTTCATAAAAATCCTGTAGGGCATCTCCAGGCCGGCTTTATCATCAAACACAGTCACTTCGCTTGCGTAAGATGACGGGCTGTTGGAGCCGGGATACCTGTCGATCTGAAAATCTCTCAATTCAATGTAAAAAGGCAGTTCAACAGGTTTCGACCCATAGGATATCCTGAGCATTACATTACCGGTTTCAGTTTCAGCAGGCTTGTATGTATATCCTTTACCCCCAAAAACAAATGCCTTTTTCGCTTCAGCCCCTGATGATATGCTAATTTCCAGTGCATCCGGCGAGGCCATGCCTTCTGTATCCGTTCCCGCCACCCACTCTGAAACGGCAGATGCCAGATATTTCTTTAACACAAAACTCACACTACCCAACCGGTATAATGTCTTCTCACTGAAAGGATGCCTCCTGTCGGGGGAGAGCTGCATTCCTCCGCCACCCATCATGCTCACCACGTTCACGGTATCAGGGGCTTTAAAAAAGAGGCCTTCACCCTCCGAAATAATATGAATGGCATTGGCTGTAAGAGTATCATTAAAACTGAAGGTTAATCCCCCTGATTTTTTCTGTTCCCCGTCTTTAACAAAAAACGATCTCATCCCTGAAAGAGAGTCGCTGACAACCATGGACAGATACCGGTTCCCTTCCGGGGCTTCAACAATCTTTTCGGTTGCAGAGGGGATGTATCTTTTCATATTAAGTTCAACCCTCTGTCCATTTACATTCAGGCTTTTGCGGAAGCCGTTTTTAGCAGCCGGTGAAAAAAGCACCTTTTTCTCATAATAAACAGTGCTTTCACCTGATGTAGCCCACACTGAAATATAAGTTGCATCCGATACCATCTTATTGGTTTTTTCTCCTTCCCTGATGCGCATCATCCCTTCATGTCCGATGTACCTTGTTACCCCTGCCCCAATGAAAATGATGATAAACGAAACATGGAACAGAAGTATGGACCACTTTTTCATGCTGATCATCCTGTATCTGAATATACTCCCCGCAAGATTAATGACCAGCAGCAGCAGCAAAGCTTCAAACCATCGGGAGTGATAAACCAGCGCCTTTGCCGCTTCCGTACCATAATCGTTCTCAACAAAGGTTGCAAAACCACTTGAAAAAGCAAACAATAACAGAAGGGCGCCTGTCAGAGGCATTGAAAACAGAAAGCCTTTTATTTTTTCCATAATCAGAACTTTGTTTTGCAATATTAATAATAAATAATTAAGTATATCTCTATTTAATTACTGAAATTGGGAGAAAACAATATTTGGTTTAAATAGTATAATGTATTACTTTTATCCCGGTAAAAAAAAAATACTGTCATGAAATTAGAAACGATCTGTAAATATCTTGGGCTCCTTTCAGGCGCTATTGCACTTTTGCTGATGATTTTTGGTGTAATCCGTTACCTCGGCCCCGAGTTTTTTGGCGTCAGGTATTACTGGACATTCATTTGGTTTGCCAACTCTTTTCTTTATTTCGCCATTTTTTGTATGGTGGTGCATATTGCCTGCAAGAAAAAAAACGAAAATTAGAAACAAACCGGATCATTGCCATTTAATGGTATGCCGGTTGCCATTTCGCAATCACCATTGCCTGATGAGAATTTCCTGAATTTCCACATCAAATCCGGCGGGCGGGCGGGGAACCACCAGACAGGTTTCCTTTGAGCCGGCTGCACGACAACCTCCGTAAATATTGAACTCTTTCCAGATCAGTTTCTTTGAAAGACTGTCAAGGACTACTTTATGAACGTATCTGGCTTTGCAATCGCCCCATGAGCGTTTTGCAAGTATGATTTCCCTGCTGAAATCAACATCTGGCAGCCATTGATTATTACATTCTTTTCTAAACACGGAAAAAAGACTATCAGTATCAATTTTGGTAAAATCCCTTATAAAGACACATGATTCACAGGCAGGTATGACTTCATGTTTTAATTCAAACAAAGGTTTTTTCGACTCAACATACCAATAATGACTTACAATACATTCCCCATCGTGGCATCCCCCGCTGATTTTGCTGCAGGCCATAAGGCACAGAGGGCAGTATGGCAATCCAACAATCCGGTTATCGATGAAGTTGACTTCAGAGGTCAGGGACGGGTCAGCATCCGGAAAAACCCTTATAAAATCCTGTTTTCCTGTAATGATGATCTTTTGGCCGCTATCGTCTGATACAGGCCCGGGAAGCAATATTTCCCCGACCATGGCGGAAGAAGCGTTTTCAACAAAAATAATTTTCTGTAAAGTCTGGGCCGGGGCAATTCCCGGTTCCCAAACCAGCAGAAAAGTCATAAAAATCCATAACCCTTTTTGCATTGGTAAATTATTTTGTTGCCAAATACAACAATCATTCCTGAAAGCAATTTTGTTATTACTTAAAAAAATTGTTCATTATCAACCATTGAGGTGTTCGGGCATGGCACACTTCATTATCTTAAAAACTTTTGGCCTCCCCCATACTGTTTTATTTATGAATACTTTATAAACAATGGTATATGAATTGTAATGGTCCTTTTGATCATTGAATTATCAGGATAAGAACAAAGACTGACAAAACGGGGGCATGACAGAACACTATATCAAAACCGCATTCAGAAACTTTTTCAGAAACAAGCTGTTTACACTGATCAACCTTTTCGGGCTGGCAACAGGCATGGCGCTGAGCATCATGCTGTTCCTTTACATTTATAATGAGATGACTTATGACTGCTTCCATGAAAACAGGAACAGGATTTACCTGATGGAATTAGCGAGTGAGAGTTCAGCAGAAGGAACGGGCATTTCTGCGGTGGCAACTGCCGGATATGGTCCGGCAATGCTGCGGGAATTTCCGGAAGTGGAAAACATGGTCAGATTTTCATCCCCGGAGGACGGATACCTGAAGGCAGGACAAAAGAACTACAACTTTACACAGATTATGTATGCCGACTCTTCCGTTTTTGATGTTTTCAGTTTTCCCCTTATCCGCGGCGACCCTGCAACTGCGCTGAAAAATCCTTATTCCATTGTACTCACAAAATCGGCTGCTTTCAAGATATTCGGTGAAAAAGATCCTGTGGGGGAAGTCCTTCTCTTTAACAGTGATCACAATGTATGGGTCACCGGTGTAGCAGAGGATCCTCCGGCAAACTCCCAGATCAGGTTCAACGCCCTGATTTCTTTCACCTCGCTATACCACATGCCTGACAAATACCTCGGTGTAGATGGCGGCCACAATTACTACACCTACCTGCTTCTTCACCGGGATGCATCCATTGAATCCCTCATGGAAAGGGTTCCCTCTTTCATGGAAAAGCATATCAATTATAAATACAGGGATTACGGCCTTCTTCTTTCACTCAGGTTTGAACCATTACAGAAAATCCATCTCTTTTCCGGGGTTTCCGGCGACCTGATGACCGGAGGCGATCCTCAACTGATCAGAACCCTGACAGGGATTGCCTTTTTCATTTTGTTCATAGCCTGTATCAATTTCATCAATCTGTCCACTGCCAGGTCGATGAAAAGGGCAAAGGAAATCGGGTTGAGGAAAGTGGCAGGGGCAACCCAAAAAAGTATTATCCTTCAGTTTTTAGGAGAATCCCTGCTCATCAGCATCATTTCGCTGTTGCTTGCCCTGGCGGCAGTGGAAATTTTCCAGCCCGTCTTCAACTCACTGGTGAATGCCGACCTGTCGCTATTTGATCAGAAAGCGGTTGTAATTCTTTCGGGTCTGATCATCATCACACTCCTTACCGGTTTCGTGGCAGGAAGTTTCCCTGCATTCTACCTGTCAGGCTTTGAACCTGTACATATTTTGAAGGGGGTCGTCCATAAAGTCAGCGGAAGGCCGCAGCTCAGAAAAACACTTGTTTTTATTCAGTTTTTGATTACCTCAGTGCTTATTGTTTCTTTTTTCACCCACTTTTTACAACTCAGGTATCTGAGGGGCAAAGACCTGGGTTTTGATCCTGATCAGGTGATACTTATCCGGCTCACCAGCGAAAATGCCATGAAAAATGCCGGCCCGCTTATCGCTGAACTCAAAAAGAATCCGGAAGTATCAGGCGCTTCGGCATCCACAGGATTTCCGGGCCCGGGAATTACGATGAACGGTTACCTGCCCGAAGGCCTTGAAAATCCCATCATGATCCATGCGCTGGATGTGGACTGCGATTATCTTGAACTGATGAAAATTGATATCGTGAAAGGGAGAAATTTCTCGCCTCTTTCCGGTACTGACGAAAACGCTGTTCTGATCAATGAAACCCTTGCACGGCAGCTTATGTGGAATGATCCGGTCGGGAAAGAAATTAAGCGTGACGGCACCTTTAAAGTGATAGGTGTGGTAAAGGATTTCCATTTTGCCCCGTTGCATTACCCTGTTCGTCCCCTGCTGATCACTGCCAAACCCTGGAACCACTACTATTATGTTTCGGTTAAAACCATGAATAAGCTTTCCCCAGACCTGCCTGTGAAACTGGAAAAGAGCTGGCAAGCCGTAAACCCTGAAGAACCTTTTGAATATGAATATCTTTCCGAAACGATCAGGGATAATTACGAGAACGTGGAAAAACAAAGCCAAGCATTCATGTATTTTTCTCTGGTTGCCATTCTTCTTGCCGGGCTGGGTCTTTTCGGCCAAGCGGTTTTTAATATTGAGATGAGAACCAGGGAAATCGGCATCAGGAAGGTTTTTGGAGGCGATGTATCCAACATCCTTAAGGTCTTGTCAACGGATATTATCAAAACCGTCATTGTTGCCAATGTCATTTCCTTTCCCATCGCCTGGTTTTTAAACAGCAACTGGCTTGACAATTTTGCCTACCGGATTCCCTTCCCCTGGTTTTCAGTTCCCTTCACCCTGATTTTCTGCATTTTAATTACCCTGATTACCATTGGGATACAAACTTACAGAGCGGCAATAATGAATCCGGTGGATGCTTTGCGTTACGAATAACTTTTGAACAACCGGAAAACCTGAGTGGTATATTGTGTACCTTTGCCCCAACATTTTAAACAATTGAAAAAATGAAAAGGTTGATCAAACCCGCAGGCATTGTATGTATGCTTATCCTCTTTGCCTTCGGGAATTTGCATGCTCAGGGAATAATAAAAAAACTGAAAGAAAAGACCGAGGATAAAGTGATTGAAAAAGTCTTTAAGGAGGACGAAAAAAGCACAGACAACCCATCCGGAGACCCCTCCTCCGGCAAGCCGGCCAACACGAAAGGAGAAGGGCTCAGGCAGACTATTCCGGATGTAAATGCAAACATCACGGAAGCTGCCTCCGCCTGGAATGATAAAAAATACACCGGTACGCGATATGCTGTACGCCAGGCCATTCTGGGCATTGAGCTTGAGATTGGCAACAATATCCTTTCAGGGCTTCCGGAATCCATTGACGGACTGCCCGCAATGAAGGAAGAAGACAATGTGACCAGTTCAGGCATTGGCTTTGTGGGAATGGTAATAAGTCGTGTATACAGAAAGGACGACAAGGAGTTCAGAATTACCATCGGAAACGATGCTGCCATGCTTTCGGCAGTGAACATGTATCTTGCTTCCGGCGCTTATGCAACCTCCACGGATCAGAATTACAAACAGGTTAAATATAAAGATTATCCGGCCGTACTTGAATTTGATGAATACTCAGGTTATACGCTCAGCGTACCTTTCGGACAATCCTCGGTGATGGTGGCAGAGGGGGTCAACTTTGAAAACGAAGATGACATCATGGGGGCGGCAGAAAATATTGATATTGAAAAAATTAAAAAAGAATTGGGGGAACAATGAGAACACACATTATAATCATATTAACCTGCCTGCTTTTGGCAGGGGCACACAGCCATTCACAGGATGTAGCACAGAAGCTGGATGAAGCGCGATCGGCCTATTCCTCGGGCGATCTTGAAAGCGCGCGGTTTGCATTGCAGCAGGCGCTTCAGGAAGTCAACATAGCCATCGGCAATGAAATTCTCGCACTTTTACCGGTTGAAATGGGAGGGATGACAAAGGCTGATGATCAGGATAACGTTACAGGAACCAACTACGGTTTTGCAGGATTATATTTAAGCCGTGCCTATCAAAGTGAAGACAGGGACGCGAGGTTGGAGATCATAAGCGACTCCCCTCTCCTGTCAGGCATCAATGCCCTGCTGGCCATGCCGGTTTTTATGGGTTCGGGCCCTGACCAGAAAAGAATAAAAATCGGAGGATACAAAGCCCTTCTTTCCAGGAGCGAAGTGCCCGACGGAACAGTGACCTACGACGTGCAAATGCCCTTTGGGAGTTCACTTCTAACCTTCAACAGCAACGGGATCAAAGAAGAAAAAGAAGTGGAGGAAATACTTGGCAGCATACCTGTCGATCAAATTGTCAAACTGGCCCAATAGATCTGCCTGTTTATCAGCTTTTCAATCCTTGTTTACCTGACGCAGCACCTCCAAACATGCAGGTCTACGTTTACTGATATCCGGATTTAAACAATTTGAGAAAAAAACCATGGTCAGCGCCGGGATAAGGTTTAGTCCAAGCGCTGCCTTGATCATTTACTCCGTCATAATAGCCTTATTTTCTGCTAATTAGCCAAAATAAAATTGACGATTCCCTCAATTGAAAATAATGGTACTAAAATTGTAATTGCTTTATGGAATATTCCATAAAAAACTACTATATTTGCGCAAATTGGATGAATCAAAATCCGATATGAAAAAAAGTCTTAACGATTAATCTTAAACATTATGAAACTATTGAGACTAACGGGGTCAATGTTTTTATTATTAACCTTCTCCCCCACTTACTCCCAAATCCCTGATTCCATTGAAACCGATCACGACAACCAGATTCAAAATGTACAGGAGCAACCCGGATTTGCAGCAACGTACGGGTTGGAAGGCCTTCGTGGAATACGGGCAAAAATGCTTGATGACGGCCAGCTCAGATCAGAACCTGATAACACATCGCAACCCTTAAACATCCGGGTTCCGAAAGACGAGATTGTTTATGTTTACCGGTATTTCGGAGATGAGAAATGCTGGGCAACGAAATACGGTGAAAACTGGGGATTCCTTGATGATCACCTGATTTTTCCGGTACGTGAAACCGAGCCCGAAACGGCTTCAAAGTATGATGTACCTCCACAGTTAAAATCCAAAATATCCCCTGTGTACCCCGAAGAAGCTAAAAAAGCAGGTATCAAAGGAAAAGTATACATTAAAGTTTTTATCGACAAAGAGGGCAAGGCAAAAGAGACAATCATTCTTCAGGGTATCAACGAACTGAATGCCGCTGCCATACAGGCAGTGAAGGAAGCCAAATACGGTCCTGCCAAACTGAATGGAAAACCTGTCGGAATATGGGTAAATCTTTCTATTGAATTTGAATGATATTCCGGCTTTACGATACTGAATAATTTAATAACTTTTTTTTGTTAAACTAAATTGGAGCAACATGAGAAAACTAATTACCCTTTTCCTTTCAGTCCTGTTTTTCACCACCTTTCAGGGGCTCAAATCCCAGGACATTGAAACGCTGTGGGACATTAAAGTGCAGGTTGCCTCTTCTGAAGAGGAAAACATCTTCAATGCCCCCTCATCCGTATCCATCATTGACAAGGAGATGATACAGGATTACAATTTCACCTCTGTTTCAGAAGCCATCCAGACCATTTCAGGGATGGCGGTTATCCGCACCTACCTGAAAAGGAACCTGCCCACTTCACGGGGAATACTGCAGGACCACTATGCAAATAAAGTACTCGTTCTTGTGAACGGAATTCCTAGTTGGAATGCCGTTACCGGAGAAGGCAACTTAGACAGGATAGACATCAATGATGTTGAACGTATAGAGGTACTGAAGGGTCCTGCCTCCGTGCTATACGGCACCAATGCTTACTCCGGCGCCATCAATATTGTATTGAAAAGTTCCGAAGAACAGCAGCTAAATTCACACATGGGTTTCGGCACAAACGGTTCCTACCAGGCCGGGGCAAACTTCGCTGCAACAAAGGGGGACTTCACCTACTTTGTTTCCGGCAACTCTTCCAGCATCATCCAGAAAGAAACACAGTTTAAAGATGACGCCGGGTATGAAGGACTGCTCCGCGAATATATCGGTTCCGATAATTTCACAATGCAGGCAGGTTACAAGGCACATTCGCTGCTGTTTAATGGAACACACGGAAACGAAAGCTTCCTGGGGGTTACACCCAAATTCACCAGCGGCGCCGGCAATCCCCATATCCTGAAAGCCTATCTTCTGAATTACACTTTTGATCAGGACCTGAGCGACAAATTCAACCTGAGATTTGGTGGAAATTACGACTATGGCATGAGAAATCTTTCCCGCAGCCGCGATGACGTTACCAGGGCAAACATTGAGGGCTACAGGATCAATGGATTTGCAAGGGCAGGTTACCAGATATCCGAAGCTTTCCACTTTGAGGCAGGTCTTACCTATGACCAGAGGAAATCCGTCGAGTACAAAAATTATAATGCCATTAAGGACACTTTGATGCCGGTAAAATGGGAATCCCCTGTTGACCCTTCAAAAACAGTAGTCCTTGATGGGAACAATGGTATGAATGACCAGCAGGTTTCAGAATTCTCCGCTTTCGGACAGTTGAAATTTGTTAAAAACAAGTTCAGGGCTTTGCTTGGCAGCAGGTACACCAATAATGAACTTTTCGGGGACAACATTTCCTCCCGTATCACTTTCTCTTATGCTTTCAATGAAAGAAACAGTGTGAAGCTGATCTACGGAGAATCTTTCAGGTCTCCCGCCCTTTTCGAGCAATACTTCACCTATACAACCGTTTTAGGCAACACAGAGCTTGAACCTGAAAAGAGTAAATCAGCCGAACTTGCATATCTTACCGGGACCGGCAACTTCTTCATGCAGGCATTGGTTTATTATGGAATTTACGAAAACAAAGTAGTGAGGCAAAAGGGCGATGCAGTTATTTTTGACGGCACTTTCCCGGTCAGCAACATCTCCATTTACCAAAACGGAAATGAATTCACTGCCACCGGTGTTGAAATTGAGTTGAAGTACAACAACCCTAAAATCATCAGCACTTTCCTTAATTTCAACTATGTTGCAGGAGATGACGGCGATAAAGATGAGAGCGATAATTACAATTTTAAATATGTGCCTGAAATGTCGTTAGCCTTCGGCCTCGGTAAAAACTTTGGCGAGCGCTACGGAATTTCTGCCGTGGTGAATTACTGGAGCGAAACCACAGGGCCTGTCAAAGATGCCAATAACAATTTCACTGCCATTGACCCAATGATGGTGGCTGATCTTAATCTTTTCTATAAACACGAATTGGGAGGAGCTAAACTCAGGCATTCCCTTTCCATTAAAAATCTGACGGATGCCGATGTACTTTATCCTGAATACGTCAGCAGAACCAAGCTCAATGAGGTATCTTCCGGATATTATCAAACCATTTTATATACGATCAGCGTTTCTCTTTATTAGAGACGATCATATCCGCAATCTATCCAGCATCCATCCCGGTCACAGCAGCGTGTCCGGGATTTTTTTATGACTTCTGACATACTTTTCCATGCCTGAAGCAGGGCATTATTGACGTACCGCCCTGAACCTCAGCAGGTGATCGGCCAGTGTAATTGCGGTCATGGCTTCCACCACCGGGACGGCACGCGGAACCACACAAACATCATGGCGCCCTTTCCCTTCCAAAACAACCTCTTTCCCTGAAACATCCACGGTTTTCTGATCCTTTATAATTGTAGAAACGGGTTTGAAGGCCACCCTGAAAAAGATATCTGCGCCGTTCGAAATACCTGCCTGTATTCCCCCCGAATGGTTTGTCAGGGTTTTTATCCCCTGTTCAGTATGGGTAAACCGGTCATTGTGTTCTGATCCTTTCATGGAAGCAGAAGCAAACCCGCTTCCCATCTCAAAGCCTTTCACTGCATTGATGCTTAACATGGCTTTGGCAAGGTCGGCATTCAGTTTGTCGAAAACGGGCTCACCCAGTCCTGCGGGGATTCCTGTTGACAGGCAGCTCACCACTCCGCCTGCCGTATCGCCCTCCTTTTTCATTTGATCCAGGTATTTGAGCATAAGGCCTGTGGCTTCGTTATCCGGGCAGCGCACAGGTGAAGATTCTATGTTTTGCGGGTTGACTTTCTCCGGTGCAACGCCGGTTTTCACATCACCGATCCGTGAAACAAAAGCCAGGATGTTTATTCCCTGTTCCGTGAGGAACATCTTCGCAAAAGCGCCGCCCACCACCCTCACTGCCGTTTCCCTGGCAGAAGCCCTGCCTCCGCCTCTGTGATCGCGGATGCCGTACTTTTCCTGGTAAACAAAATCAGCGTGGGAAGGACGGTACACACTTTTTACATGATCATAATCCCCGGGACGCATGTCCCTGTTCCTGATGATGAAAGCAATGGGTGTGCCGGTAGTGGCGCCCTCAAAAATCCCTGACAGGAATTCGACCCTGTCGTCCTCTTTCCGGGAGGAGCTGTGATCAGATTGTCCAGACCTCCGGCGTGCCAATTCTCTTTCAATCAGGTCAAAATCTACCCTCAACCGGGCCGGGCAGCCGTCAATCACCCCACCTACAGCAGGTCCATGCGACTCTCCGAATGAGGTGATCCTGAACAATGTACCAAAAGTGTTGCCTGCCATATCAACGGGTTAATATCTCAAACGAATTTGGAGGCAGAGTGATGGCGATTGCCTCCCCTTTCCTGTTAAACTCATTGCCAAAGACCGCGTTCAGTGAATGGTTCTTAAAACCCTGCGGCACTGCAAAATCGATCATGTGGGCTTTGTCACTCTTATTGAAAGCCACAATGGCGATCTGATCAAAATATATTCTGGAATACACCCAAACTTTCTCATTGGCTACCAGTTCGATAAAATCCCCGTAAACCAGTGCAAGATTACTTCGGCGGAGCCGGATGAGCCTCTTTGCGACATCATTTGTCTGCATTTCCTCTTCTGAAAGGCCTGTGAATTTCATCATTCTCCTGTTATCAGGGTCATTGGCTCCCGGCATCCCGAATTCATCGCCATAATAGATGGTTGGCACTCCCGGGATGGTATGGATAAAAGCCATCATGCTCCTGAGTTTTTTATATCCGACAGGATCGCCGGCGCCGACATCCCTTTTCCATCCGGCCATCTTGGCATTCTCAGCAAAGGAGAGTGAGCCGCCGGCATAGGAAATGAATCTCGCCCTGTCCTGGTTGCCGGTCATATATCCCATCAGGTTATGATAGCCGTATTGATGGAGCGCCTCATGCAATGACTCACTCAAAGAGGTAAAGGATTCTGCATCATTCACAAAAACACTGACCGCCCTGTCATAGGTGTTGAAATCGAACTGTGCATCCAACATGCCTGAACTCACATAACTGCCTATCAACTCATGACTACCATAGGTTTCGCCGATCTGATACACACGCTTTCCCTGTGGGATGACCACTTCGTTTCTGATTTTCCCTGTAAGCGTGCGCCAGAAAATTTCCGGAATATGCTTGGTGGCATCATGCCGGAAACCGTCTAATCCATAGGTTCTTAACCAAAACATGGCCGAGTCGGTCATCACCTCCACGACATCGGGGCGCGAAAGGTCGAGTGTCGGGAGAAAAGTGTCGAACCAGGTGGTGAGCCGGTATTCGTCCCAGCGTTCGGTGTTGAGGCTTCCGTCGGGAAGGTAAAGGTCAGTGGCCCAATCCGGATGGTTTTGGTACACGGGATGTTCCTGATGAACATGATTGGCTACATAATCGAGTATCACATTGATGCCCCTGTTATGGGCTTCGGCAATCAGTTCTTCAAATTCATTGCCGGTGCCGAAGCGGAAATCGACTTTCGAGGATGAAACCGGCCAGTACCCGTGGTAACCGGAAAATTTCGTTTTCGGATCAGGCCATAGTCCGTAAGCGCCTGTTGGATTTTGGGCAATGGGAGACAGCCAGATGGTGCTGATGCCTAACTCTTCGAAAAAGCCATCCCTGAGCTTTGCCGTCACTCCGGCAATATCGCCTCCGAAATAATTCACTTTTGGCAATATCTCCGGGTCGTCCACCCTTTTGTCGTTGGAAGGGTTCCCGTTGTGGAAGCGGTCGACCATCAGGAAATAAAGCACAGCAGCCTCCCAGTCGTCTCTTTGTAAAACGGCTGGGTCGGACACCGGTTCTCCTCTTTCGAGAGGTATCAGGATATCATTTGAAATTCCATCATCCTTCATAGCCCAGGCACGGATAAAAGAACGCTTCACATCTTCAGCCGCTGAAGGGATGTTCACAACGAACTCATTTCCTTTTCTTGTAATGAAACCGGACGGTAAAAGATAGTTCTGCCAGAACACAAAAATATCCTCTGTTTCCCCTCCGGCTTCGAGTGTGATCCTGTTTCCGGAATGGCTTTTTGTAAGAAGCAGGGGCTTATTCTTTTCGTTGCCGCCGACTTTAAGCAATGAATTAAAACCGCCTAAGTTGTTGGAAACCGAATCAGGGTTTGCAGGATCAAGCATCCATTTTCCGTCAGCTACGATCTGGTACTGATAATTCCCGGGATTAAGCAACAACTCAAGATAAAACACCCCGTCTTTTTCTTTAAAGGGTGTAACGGCGGGATTCCATCCGTTCATTTCCCCGGCAAACCTCACATCGGCAGGCTTATCTGAAGAAGGATTAAATATCAGCGTAGTTTTCAATTTTTCCGATTTCCTTACCGGGATCGAATATGCCATCCCATCTCTCCAGACTTTCAGTGCCGACAGAGCGGGAAGCAATCCGTCTCCGGCATTCAGCGTCAATTCCTTTTTATCCTTTGACAATCGCTGTTGCAGGGCGGGATGCACCGTAAACGAATCAATGACTGACGGATCGGCGAAGTAGTCGGCGAGATACACCAAAGTGATATCCGTATTAAGCCTGACCGGACTGGCCAGTCCGGCAATGTCAGATTCCCGGTGGATTTGAAGTTTCTTCTTCATGCAGGAAGATAACAGGGTAAGCGTAATAAGTAATAAAAGCAGGGTAGGATATCCGGATTTCATACTTCAGTTTTTTTTAAAAAATTGATTTCGGTATTACAATTTTCGATCTTCCCCGACCCTCAATGTTCAGGATATATATACCTGCCGGGAGGTTTGGCAAAGCATATTTTTCCGTGTTTTGCCCTGCAGCCACCATCCGGCCATCCGGGGCAAGCAGTTCAAAGGATGCTTTTCTGCTGAAATACAGAATGCCGTCAGCAACAGGGTTCGGGAAGACATTCAACACCCCTTGTGTGCCAGGGAAGCGTATATCGTTGAGGTGGTTGGAACTGCCGGGGGTAGGGTGATCAAAAAACACCCATTGATCACTTCCATCGGAGGCGCGGCCAAAAGAGATATCTGTTTGCTGTGGCCCGAAAGTGATGGTGTCGATAACGGCATGGCCTGTTTCAGGTGCATCAAAAATCCCGATTTCTTCTCCGTTTATCTCCAGTTTGAAGGGGGCGTGATACATGCCCTGGTTGGCATCATCATCTGTCCAGATCAGGAGGAATTGACCGGGGCCGAGCATAACATCCGGCAACTTGAATTTAGCAGGATTATCAAAATTATCAGACAGATATTTATTCCCCATCCACACTTCCGTATTTTCACCATTGTATATTTCGACCCAGTCATCATATTCTCCATATTCATCCTGGTTTACAGAAGAATTTCCTGCCAGAATCTCGTTGATAAAAAGGTGGTGACCGGCAGGCGAAGTGATATTCAGGGTCACAGGGTCACAGGGATAGTGTGTAGTCTTCCCGTAGTTATCTGTTCCCGAGACATAAAACTCCAACTGTGCAAATGCCGGAATATCGCTTACCAGAGCGCCATATATGCCATCGCCGGCCTCACCATCATGGTGTTGACCGTCATCTGCCATTTCCAATGTCTGGGTTGGCCCTCCGTTCAGGAGGTATATCAGTTGCATGGTGAAGGTTCCGTCGTCTTCCCCGTGTGCAGTCACCCAAAACTCCTCTCCTGCCTGGGGATAATTATATTTCAGATCATAAATCACAGGGAATATATCGTTGAGGTCAAGCTGTTGCAAAGCCGTGTTCATTCTCAGTTGCATGTATTCGAGAAGGCCGTATTTCACATGACCACCTAAAGGGTTATAGTATGAATTCATAAAATCGTCAATGGAGTAGCCGTAATCAAGGGGATAATAGGGATCATCCTGAACAAAGGGTTTAATCATATCCCTTATCTCCAGTATACGGGCTGTAAAGGAACCTGTGTCGGCGAAGCGGTAAGCGATCCGGTGAAGGTAAAAAGAAAATACATCCCTGAGGCGTTCGTCGTCTATCAGGCGTGTGTACAGGGGTCTTTTCTGGTCGCCATGCTGCTCCCAGTCGTAAATGTCGCGTGTGGCCCAATCCCTGTCAAGCCAGTCGATTCCGAGGGTATTGTCAAGGTCATAGGGAATGTATTCAAATCTGTCGCCGGTCTGGTTGTGGTAGAGATAAAAATTGTTTTTATTGTAAATATACCCGTCCCAGTTGCCTGTCAGTATGTCGAGTGCAGCAATTCTGGCATAAGCGTAAATGTTCAGCACATCTTCTGTTTCGCAAAAGAAATTCTGTGCGCTGCTGTTGTTGAGCACATCGATAAAATGGGCGATGTCAGTGTAATCATCAGCGGCGGTGTTGGTTTTCAGGTCATAAGCCCTTCTGCCGTTGCTTTCCAATTTATAGAGATTTGGGTTATTACCAAGATAATCCAGGTCGGCAGGCCACAGGCATTTGAAGAGGTTACCCCCCTGGTTTCCGAACCTTGACATGGCGAACTCCTCGTCGATGTGTTCTACATTCAGGTAAAGCCCGTAATAATTGTTGTTGATAAAAAGCCTTACATGGTTGCTTCTGGCGCCGGGGAGGCTGAACTCATCAAGAAGGTCCCAGCAAAGTTTAGCCCGGATAACGGAAGGATCGTTGTGCTCCCCGTTCAGGTTTATTTTTTCCACTCCTTCGAATTTTCTTCCCGGCACGAAGGTATTGAAGGATACCTTAAAGGATTTTTTAGCTGAATACCTCGATGTGTTTCCACGCAACCTGAAACCGATGTCGCCAAGGGTGTCGGTGTCTGAACCGTCAGAAAAAATAAACAGGGCGTGGAACTCCTGGTTACTTTCCACATTTTCATAAAGCCACTGCAGTGTGTCGGGATGAATAAATATATCGATCCGGGGAACAAGTGTGTCGCAAAACAGTTTTCCTGCAGGCGGGTTCAGATGTTGAGCCATTGAAGGGGAAATCCAGAAGGAGAACCAGATCAATAGTAGGAAATAAAGGAGGATGCGTTTCATGGGTGTTACTGCTTATTGAATATTTCAAAACCGAAAGCCTGTATCATTTTGTCAAAGATAGCAGTATTTTCATAAATGCCGCTGAACATTCCGGCGCCGGGACCATAAGCAAACACGGGTACCATCACTCCGGTATGGTCGCCGGAGGTGAAGGCAGTTTCCACCTCCCCTGTTTCATAATTCCCATTGTTTATTGTCATACCGCCTGTTTCATGGTCAGCTGTGACTATCACAAGAGTTTCCCCGTTTTTTTCAGCAAAATCAAGGGCTATCCCCACCACTCTGTCGAATTCAAGAGTCTCTTCAACAATGTATTCCTGGTCATTGTCATGGCCGCCCCAATCGATTTGTGAGCCCTCGACCATAAGGAAAAAGCCATCAGTGTT
The DNA here is from genome assembly GCA_016927695.1 of Bacteroidales bacterium. Taxonomy (GTDB): domain Bacteria; phylum Bacteroidota; class Bacteroidia; order Bacteroidales; family JAFGHD01; genus JAFGHD01. The sequence goes on along the minus strand of JAFGME010000064.1, from coordinate 2,244 downwards.
AAGGCTAAGAATTTCAAGGGCTTTCAGAGTCGCCGACTCCAATAGTCCTTCTCTACCCTCATGGATACGGGGGGGCTTTTTCTCATAAAGCAGACCGGCTATCTTTGCAGAACCTGAAGCTTTGACTTGATCAAGCGTAATACAAACCTCGTAACCTGCATCCCGAAGATCTTTCACAAGGTCAGCGCTATCTTTTCTGTTATTGAAATAATCTCTGCCCCCACCGATAAATACATCCATTCCGCTTTTTAAAATATCAACCGCTATCCCTTCATGGTCGTTGCGGGAAATGTTGTGGGCCGTGAAAACAGCCGGTGTGGCATGTGTCACCTCACATGTAACGGTGAGGCCGGTTGCAAGACCATTCTCCTCCGAATATTCCAGGATCGTTTTCAAAGGTTTTCCTGCTGTATCGACCGAAACAGACCCATTGCGTGTTTTGCTCCCGGTTGCAATTGCTGTTCCCCCGGCGCCGCTGTCGGTTACATAATCACTTGCCGACCAGGTCTTTGATAAGCCGATAAAAGGGCATCTCTCCATATTTAAACGATTGTGATTGACAGTCATTGCCGCATGGACCTGAGCCAACCCCATCCCATCCCCGATCAAAAGGATGATGTTTTTTGGCTTTTTCTCAACGGCTTTTTCCTGTTGAGTGCAACCGGAGAACGATAGTACCGCAATCAGAAAGAAAAGTCCGAAAGCAAAAATTTTGGTTTTCATATCTTTATAATTAATTTATATCAGCCTAACAACAATTAACAGCTTTTCCCTCCTTTATAACATTATTCGAGTTGAAGGACTACCGCAGATTCGGGCTCAAGCTTCAGCACTGAAAGATCATTTATTTTCTCCCCGGTAATTACATTCAACCCGGCAGAATAATTCTCCAGGCACTCTGAAAACCTTTTAGTTTCCAGACTTTTTGAATTATTGTCCTTGTTTATGGCAACCATTACACATTCATCTTCCAACATTCTGAAGTATACATAAACCCCATTTTCAGGGATGAAGTGTATCAATTTTCCATCAGCCGCCGTCTTGCTTTTTGTCCTCCATTTTATCAGTTTCACCAGGTAATCCCTGGTTTTTCCTGTTATACTATCGAGCTGATTTCGATCAAAAAAGTTGACCGTATCATTGTGCCATCCCCCGGGAAAGTCCTTTCTTATCTGGCCATGACCATCATGTTCGTATCCTTCCATGAGTATCTCGGTTCCGTAATATATCATTGGGATTCCGCGCGTTGTCATAATAAAAGTCATTCCCAGCAGAAAATCGCCGATATTTTTATTTGCTGATGAAAAGTACCTGTTCAGGTCGTGGTTATCGCAGAAGACAAGTTTGTTTTCCGGTTTGGCATATAAAAAATCCTGGGCAAGAACATAGTACAGTCGTGCAAGTCCGTTTGTCCAGCCTTCGTTTTCGGTAAAAGCCGATGCAAGAGCAAAATAAAGAGGAAAATCCGTCACCACAGGGATTCCCGGGTTGGGAATGGCATCGAATCTGGCATCTTTCTGAAAGGCAGATGTAAAACTCTCCTTTTGAAGCCAGGCCTCCCCTACCACATTAAAATCAGGATATTCGCTGAATATCCTCTCCGACCATTCTGATGTGAATTCCGGAAAAGAATAGGGCTGCGTATCCACCCTTATGCCATCGATCCCTGAATACTCTATCCACCAGATGGTGTTCTGGATCAGGTAGTCAGAGAGAAGTTCATTTCTCTGGTTAAGGTCTGCCATGTGCTTGTCGAACCAGCCGGTCAGAAATATTTGCCTGTCTTTTTCCGAGGCATGGGGATCCATCAGCGTCGATCCCCTGAAATTCGAACGGGTATAGATATCGAAACTGTTGATCCAGTTACCTTCAGGCATATCCCTGATCAGCCAGTGATGGATACTGCAATGGTTGAACACCATGTCCTTGATCACCTTTATTCCATGGTCATGGCACTTTTTCACCAGTTCCACATAATCTCTGTTTGTTCCGAACCTGGGATCGATATTGTAAAAATCGGTGATGGCGTAACCATGGTATGAATAGGCAGGGTTATTGTTTTCAAGTAAAGGATTGATCCAAAGTGCAGTGATGCCCAGCCCGGAAAGATAGCCGAGATGATCTGCAATACCCTTGATGTCGCCTCCGTGCCTTCCGTCGGGATTTGACCTGTCAGCGCCCTGCATCATTCCCGGGATGCTGTCGTTGGCTGGGTCTCCATTCGAAAAGCGGTCGGGCATCAGG
>JAFGME010000063.1 GCA_016927695.1 Bacteroidales bacterium | reverse complement strand
GCATTGTTTAAAAGAGCAGTCGGCGCTTCCTTTCCTGTAAATTCAGGCCTCACCCCGAACAACCTTCCAAATGCTTCTGCCACATCACGAACCCGCAGGATATCCCCTCCCGTGACATTGATCACTTTGGCCGGACTGGAGGCAGTTTCCAGGGAGCGCAGCACATAATCATTCACATCGCCCTGCCAGATCACATTAAAATAGCCCATGGAAAGGTCAATGGGTTCCCTGCTTCTTACCCTTGTTGCAATATCCACTAAAACGCCATATCTTAGCTCAACAGAGTAGTTTAAACGAACCAGCGTTACCGGGGTATTGTTCTTTTTGCTCCCATATTCAAACATTCGCTCACGCCCAAGGCATGACTGTGCATATTCACCCACCGGCCCGGGTTTGTCCGACTCCTTCGACCCTCCTGTTTCCACGGGGACCAAAGGGTAGACACAACCCGTTGAGAAGGCTACAATCCTGGATTCGCTGAAATTTTCAACCACAAGTGCTGGCAGGTAAGAGTTAACAGCCCATGTCAATGAAAGATTTTCCTCCGATCCAAATTTCATGCCGGCTAAAAAGAAAACGTTCTTCACCCTGGGCAGGGTTTGTATAAATGCCTGATCCAGCAAATCGCCATGAATTGTCTCAATACCATATTTTTCAATGGATTCCCTCTGCTCAGCTGAATCAAACAGGGAAACACCAAAAATCTTTTTTGCCGTTCCCGATGCGTCGCAGGCCCTTTTTGCCATGCGGGCGAGAGATGGGCCAATTTTACCACCCACACCCAGAAACAAAACAGCTCCGTCGATGCGGGAAAACAGGTCAACAGCCTCCTGTGAGGGTCGTGAAATAAGCTCCTCCAGCTGCTCCTCATGAACTATCTTTTCCGGAAAATGCACGGTATTCGTATCCATTTTTTTTTGTTTTTATAATAACGATTACAAAGAATTTACATAGTTGATTATTTTGCTGTACATGAAATAGACCATGATGCTGATCAGGATAAATCCCAGTACAGCCAGAATATTCTGCCACAAGTTATTCCGGAATCTCCCCATCACCTTTTTATTATTCAGGATCAGGAACATCCCAAGAGCGATCAGGGGAACCCCAAGAATGGACGAAGCCTGTGCCAGGATCAGCGTATAAATAATGTTACCCCGAAAGAAAACCGCAATCACCATTCCCAGAAGCAAAGCAATGGTGGTAAATATTTTTGGCATTTTTTCATTCATGGAACGTCCGAGTCCCAATCCGTCAGAAAGCAGTCCGCCACCCATCACCGCATTGACCATGAGGGAAGAAAAAGCAGCGGCACAAAGGCCAATGCTGAAAATTATTTTGGCATATCCTCCGAATAACGTTTCAAGCTGCATGGCCATATCTGAGGCAGAATTAACCACTATGCCATTCGGATGAAGTGCGGCAGCGGAGGTAATAATGATCAGAACGGAAATAAAAGCCAGCATAAAAATACCGGCAAAGGAATCATTCATCCCCTGCTTCATATGAGCCACATTCCAGCCTTTGTCCTGCGCCAGGTAGGACTGATACAGCGCCCCGTGCAGTACAAAGGTGGTGCCAACAAGTGCGGCAATGATATCCAGATTCTTAAGTGACACGGAATGAGGCACAAACCCGGAGGCAACCTGTACAACATCCGGCCGCGTCAAAAGCAGGTTCAAAAAGAAGGCAAGTATCATGATCATCACCAGCACCATCATCAGCTTTTCCAGCAATTTATACAGATTTTTGGCCCAAAAAAGCAATACAATGGCCAAAGGAGTGAAAATAAGCGGCCAGACTCTTTCAGAAATACCCGTAATGCCTTCCATGGCAATACCCACTCCAAGGTTATTGCCAAATTGGAAACTGGATGCTGCAAGAAAAGCAGAAATGCCGATAACAGCTGAAAACCACCGTCCGTAACTACCGGCAATGGAATTCAGTATGGAATTACGGTTTATGACGCCAAACCGGGTACTCATTGAGGTATAAATAAGCATCGAGACCGCGGCAAGCACGATCACCCACAGGTAAGCATACCCATTTTCCGATCCGATTCGCGAAGAAACAGTGATACTGCCCGGGCCCAGCACAACCGAAGCTATGATAAATCCAGGTCCTGCTGAGCGAATTGCCTTTCCAATTTTTTTAAACCAAGTCATTCCATTCATTTTACAGTTATCATTCATGCGGTCCGTATGTCCACTACCAGCCAGGCTGGCTTCCCTTCCGGCACACAAAGAGTATACTGTGAAAAACAAACAGTTACATCTCACCGGGAAAGGAGAATGCCCGTGCCAAAAGATAAATACCCGGAGTCACCGGGCACGTCAAACGGCCTTTTTTCATCACCGGGTAAAGGTAACAAATTCATCCTATAAATAGATTTTTGCTTCCACCTCTCCCCGGGCAACCTGTAAGGCATTCATTGCCAAAGCCTCCAGTTCATCTTCCCCCGGATAATTATACACCGGGGCAATAAAGCCTGCTTTCCTTTTTATATAGGTTTCCAGACTTTTATTGTAAGCAAGTCCCCCCGTGAGGAGGATCGCATCGACTTTTCCTTCCAGCACCACAGCCATTTCCCCGATAATTTTTGACACCTGATAGAATAGGGCTTCCTGGTAAAACAGGGCCTTTTCATTTCCCGATTCGGCCATTTTTTCCACCTCAAGTGCGTTGTTTGTCCCCAGGTAGCTGACATATCCCCCTTCTCCCAAAACCATCCGGTCGACCTGGTTTCGTGAGTATTTCCCGCTAAAGCAAACTTCAATCAGTTGTCCGGCAGGAAGGGTCCCTGATCGCTCCGGACTAAAGGGTCCCTCACCGTTTAAACCGTTATTGACATCGATTACACGGCCGTACTGATGCGCTCCCACCGAAATACCTCCGCCCAAATGAGCTATAACCAGCCGCATCTCCTCTACCCTTTTCCCCATCTTTCTGGCATGGGTACGTGCAGTTGCCTTCTGATTCAGGGCATGAAAAATGGAACGCCGTTCAAACCGGGAGTGTCCGGCTACACGTGCAATATCCTCCATCTCATCGGTGACCACGGGATCAGCGATAAAAGCCCGTGCTCCCGGGATCTGCATCGCAATGTAATCGGCGAGCAAAGGCCCCAGGTTACTGGCATGTTGTCCGGACACTCCTTCCCGGGCATGATTCAGCATGAGTTGATTTACCCTGTAAACACCCGATTCTACCGGATAGGTCATCCCTCCCCGGCCAATAACATACTTTATTGCGTCCACCTCAATTCCTTCCTCCACCAATGCATCCACAATCAAACCCTTTCTGAAGTCAAACTGATCCATCACATTTTTATAACGCATCAGTTCGTCCATGGAATGGCGGATGGTCTTGTTCAATACACATGAATCATCAAAATATACGGCGAATTTGGTGGAAGTGGAACCGGGATTTATAGCGAGGATTCGATGCATAGGCATGTAGATTAGCTGATCAGTGAAGCCAGTGCAATAGAATTCAATTTCGTTTTTTCACTGTCACCCCTGGAGGAGACAATAGCCGGCACTTTTGCCCCTGCAATTACCCCAGCCATCTGTGCTTTGCAAAGTTTGGAATTGGTTTTATAAAACACATTGGCTGCATCGATATTGGGGAAAAGGAGACAATCGGCATTGCCAGCGACCGGAGAGGTAAATCCTTTAATGGCTGCAGATTCCCGGCAGATTGCCACATCCAGAGCCATAGGACCGTCAACCAGGGCACCCTCAATTTGTCCGTGTTCCGACATTTTTGCAATAGTCGCCCCGTCCATGCAGGACTGAATGGAGATGATGATCTGCTCGGTAGGTGCAATTACGGCTATTTTTGGCAAACCGATTCCCAAAGCGTGTGCCGTCCGTATCAAATAACCGGTCATCAGGATTTTTTGCTGTAAATCGGGATAGGGAATTACTCCGGCATCGGAAAAGATAAGAAGTTTATGATAATTGGGACTTTCCATCACGGACACATGACTGAGAATGCCCCGCGAGGGAACAAGGCCAAACTCCTTTTTCAGGAGCGCTTTCATAAACTTGTCGGTCGACAACATGCCCTTCATGATCATTTCGGCATAACCATCATGGATAAGTTCTATTGCCTTTTCAGTAGCTTCACGCTCATTTTGGGCATCAATGATCTCATATTTTCCCGTGTCAATGTGCAATTCACGACAGGAATTTTCAATTTTACTACGGTCACCGGTAAGGATAGCTGAAACCAATCCCAGGTCCACAGCCTCATTCAACGCCCCCAGCGTACTGACATCCACCCCATTTACGGCAACTACTCTCCTTTTTGATTGTTTTTTTACGGCCTCCAGCAGTCCGTTGAAATTATGAATTTCCATAGTTCGATTTTCCTACGAATTTAGAACAATCATTCATACGAATGGATAACATTTCTCAGTTTTATTTATGTTTTTCACCATAAACCTGTTGTTGAAACAGAGGTCCTGCCGCTAAAAATTATCTCCTTCCCCCGAATACGCTTGTTTTTTTAATGCACGGTCACGGCATTCAGACTGGAACGATCGCTGCTCAAAGGAATTCCGGTTTTCCGGGTCATTTGTCCTTCATACCCGCTTTTGTTCCGGCCCATGCGGCAACCTCACGGGCTATCATGAGTTCTTCATTGGCAGGTACGATCATCACCTTCACTGCAGAGGCGGCATCACTGATCAGGGCCATCCGGCCGTTCATGGAGGTATTTAACTCCTCCGAAAGGCAGATACCCAGGAATTCCATTTCCCTGCAGATCTCTTTTCTTGCCCCGGGACTGTTCTCTCCTATCCCCCCTGTAAATACCAGCGCATCCAATCCCCCCATGGCTGCAGCGTAAGCACCAATATACTTTTTCACCCGGTAGTGGTATACGTCCAAAGCTGTTCGCGCCGACTGGATCCCTTTCCCTGCAGCCTCCTCCACTGCGCGATAATCCGAAGAAAATTCCGATAGCCCAAGCAATCCTCCCTTTACGTTGATTGCTTCCTGGACTTCATCGGCGGTTAAAAGCAGCTGATGTTGGAGAAACATCAGTACCCCGGCATCAATATCTCCCGAACGGGTCCCCATGAGCAATCCTTCCACCGGGGTAAATCCCATGGAAGTATCCACCGACTTTCCGTTTTTGACGGCTGCCAGGGAAGCTCCGTTACCCAGATGGCAGCTGATTATCCGGCTGTTATCAGTTGAAAACCCGGCCATCTGAATGGCCATCCGGGAAGCATATTTGTGAGAAGTCCCATGAAATCCGTACCGCCTGATCTGGTATTTACGGTACCATTCAAGTGAAATACCATACAGATAAGCCTTAGCCGGAAGCGTATGATGAAATGCCGTATCAAAAACCCCGGCCTGCAGCACCCCGGGCATAAGCTCGCTTATCATACGAATACCTTCCAGATTTGCAGGATAATGCAAAGGGGCCAAAGGAATACAGGATTCCATATAAGTAATCCATTCAGGGGTTATCCCGACACACTCCGCACTCTGCTCTCCACCGTGAATCAACCTGTGCCCCGTTACGTCAATCTCATCCAGCGACGAAAGACAACCCTGGCCGGGATCCACCAGAACTTTCATAATCTTTCGAAAAATTTCCGGGAAAGAAAAAGGATCCCACTCAACATAAAACTCCAGATTTTTTGTTCTGAAAAAAAAACCCGTTCCCCCCGATTGGATTTTTTCAGCCTTCCCCTGCATTAGCAATTCTTCATCAGGCATACGAAACAGCTGAAACTTTACGGAGGAACTTCCGCAATTTATAACCAGTACATTCATAAACGATCCGGTATCTATTCGTGAAACATCAGAAAAACCTTTGAATTTAAAAAAACAGATCGAATCATTCTAATGTTTCATCTATTTTTTATTCATCGAGAAGGCATCTCATCACTGAAATTTAATTACATATGTTCACAAAAAAAGATAAAAGCTGATGGAATAAAAGTTAGATACTTCAATATTTGAGCATCTTTCAGGATATTTCCAGGTTCATTACAACTCATCCTGCCAGTCAGAAATAATACCATTGTAAGGGGAGTAAAGAAAATAAGCCTCCATTTTCTGCGAAAATTTTTCCCGCGCATTTCACCAACCAAATTTTTTTATGTATTTTGGGAGGATTAAAACAGGATAGCCTAATTTTCATAAAATTTCGTGACTTACATTTTATTACCATACACTCATTTTATTCCTGAATTCGAAAATTCATGCGAAGCAATCATAACCGAGAGCACTTTTGAT
>JAFGME010000062.1 GCA_016927695.1 Bacteroidales bacterium | reverse complement strand
GCTTTGAAGGGATATGCCTGAAACATACAGATAAGTTGAAAGATGCACTCGGTATAGCAAAAGTTTCCACAACCGAAAGCCCATGGAGATATCATGCAATAGTAAATTCAGGGATACCCGGGGCGCAGGTAGATTTGCTCATTGACAGGGCAGATGGGGTGATAAACCTCTGTGAAATGAAATTCTATAACACAGAGTTTACCATTGATGCCAACTATGCAAAAGAGCTCAGGGACAAAACTGAAATTTTCAAAGAAGAAACCAAAACCAGGAAAAACATCTTCATCACCCTGATCACTACTTTTGGAACAAGACAAAATACTCACTCAACAAGCCTTGAGGTCATCGACCTGAGAATGGATGTGTTGTTTTAGATCCGATCTGTCAGTCACAGAAAGTAACCTTGTTATGATACACAAATACCACACATCCCGGGTTCGCAAGTTTAATATGTTTGAATTCCGTATTTTCCTTTCTCAGGCATCCTTCGCAAGAAGAGCTTCTCCGAAGGCTTTCCCGTAAGCGATGCTTTGCTCTTCTTCATCCTGTGTAGGGGTGAACTTCACGAACACTCCTTCGCCGAAATAATCGAGTTTGAGGTTGGCGAGGTTGGTTTCGATCATTTTTTTATTTTCGCCGCTCCAGCCGTACGATCCGAAGCCTCCTGCCAGCTTGCCCTTGTCGCGAAGGGGTGTCATGGCTGCAAAGAGCTTGTAAACGGGAAAAAGTATATTCTGGTTGATGGTCGGTGAGCCGACGATGATGCCGGAAGCGCGTGTTACCTGCTCTTCGAGCTCTCCCATTGAAGCGTTCTCGATGTCCACTACCTCCACATCGATCTGTCCTGCCTGTCGGATGCCTTCGGCGATCTTCCCGGCCAGGCGACCCGTCTTCTGGTAGGCCGACACGTAGGGAATGAAAACCCTGTGCTTTTCCGGGAACTCAACCGCTTCCAGGGCATATTTCTCCGACAGATCAACGTATTTCTTCCATTTTGTCCTCAGTATCGGGCCGTGACCAGGGCATACCACCTTGATCTCCAGGGGTTTTATCTTTTCGATGGCTTTCAGCATGAACTTGCTGAAGGGTTTGAGGATCACATCGAAATAATATTTGAAGGCATCGTCGAAATCGCCCACCTCATCGTCGTACATTTTGTCGTCGCAATAGTGGCATCCGAAGGAGTCGCAGGTGAAAAGCGCCCTGTCTTCCGGCAGCCAGGTGTAGATGCTGTCGGGCCAGTGTAGGTTGGGGGCGCCGATGAAATGAAGTGTTTTGTTGCCCAGGTCAAGGGTGTCGCCGTCTTTGACCACAATACTTTCAAAATCAGGTCCTATCAAATCTTTCAGGTACCGGATGGCATTGCCGCTTCCCACGACTTTCGCTTTGGGCGCCAGGTTGAGCAGGTGGCGCAGGTTGCCGGAGTGGTCGGGTTCCGTATGGTTCACGATCACAAATTCAATTTCAGCAGGGTTTACCACCTGTTTCAGTTTATCAAGCCATGTACCCCAGAATTTCTCCTTGGTAGTATCGACGATGGTTTTCTTGTCTGCATTGATGAAATATGAGTTGTATGTGGTTCCATATTTTGTTTCCATCACCACATCGAAAGTAATGATGTCGAAATCGAGGATGCCTATCCACTTCACATCATCGGTAACTCTCATGATTCCAATATCTTTCATATCAATTTCATTTTTTAAAATTCAAGCTCCATCTGGCTGGCAGTCCCCCCTTTTTTCTCCTTCTTTTCTTCCTCCGGCACATTATCTTCATCAGGGTCCTGCTTCCCTGACATCGCTTCTTCTGTATTTCCGAAGGTTCTTTCTTCCGTCATCCCATCAAAGTCCGGGTCGGTTTCCTCAGCTGTTCCGGCAGGTTGTTCCGGGTTTTCGTCCTCACCGGGCAGGGGGTCGATAAAGTAAACCTTTTCGATGTCCTTTTCGGCCACTCTTTTCCCTTTGGCCTTGTAACTTTTCACGCCAATGAACTCTTCCAGTGCGATCACCTCGTCCTCCGCCGGTTTTTTACCCGGATGGTGAACAAACTTCACCAGCATCTGAGGATATCTGTCAACACTGAAGGCAATGAGATGGTTCCCGTTTTCGCCGATAAAATCGATTTTTTTATTCAGGGGTGTATCGTCCTCAATTTCAAACCTTTTGACATAGATTTTCCCCACCGGGGCATCGAAATAGATGGCGGTGATGATTCTTGCGGGATCAAATCTTGCGATGTAGACCATATCCTCTTCAAAATGGTTGGAGAGGTCGTAGTTCATCAGCCTGAAATTTCCCGACTTTTGGATGGTGAGAATCCTGTCGTCGGCTTTAAAGGCTCCCAGGTAAACGCCTCTTTCCTCGGCGTTAAGCCTTTGTACGGTTTCATCATACCAGATATTTCTTGCGCCGAGGGTCGAAACCCCCTCTTCCCGTTTCAGGATGTTCCTGATTCCATGTTTGGTAAGGAGGTTACCCGCGGCAGATCGTCCTTTGATGGTTAGTTCGCTGAAATCGAAGTCGAAAGAAAGCTTCTTCAGCTTGGGTTTGGGTTTAAGGTTCACCTTCACCACCTCTGCCTCCCCATTGGGGTTAGAGGTAAAATACAGAATCTTTGACCCTTTGCTGCCCCTGGTGACATCATATTCCTTATCGCGCATGATGCTGGTGACGGGAAACCTTTTAACTCTCACAGGACCTTTGAGGCCATCGCGGTAAATAACATTGTAAATCGTGCGGTCGTCGGTTTTTCTGAATACGTCAATATGAATGATATCCCTTCCCACAAACGTTTTTGCAGAAACTTTCGTGACGACAAAAGTCCCGTCGTCCCTGAAACAGATGATGTCGTCAATGTCGGAGCAGTCGCACACATATTCGTCCTTGCGCAGGGATGTGCCGGCAAACCCCTCTTCCCTGTTCACATAAAGTTTCTGGGTTGCCGCTGCCACCATGGTTGCCTCAATCGTATCAAAATTCCTGATCTCGGTTTTCCTTTCCCTGCCCGGGCCGTATTTTTTTCTTATCTGCCTGAAATAATTGATGGCATAATCGACCAGGTGTTCCAGATGATTTTTCACCTCATCGGTTTCACCTTCTATACGGGCTATGGTCTCATCGGCCTTAAAGGCGTTGTATCTGGAGATGCGCTTGATTTTGATCTCAGTGAGGCGTATGATGTCGTCACGGGTGATCTCCCTTTTAAAGATTTTTTTGTAGGGTTCCAGTCCTTTGTCGATGGTTTCTATTACAGATTCCCAGGTCTCGCAGTTTTCGATCTTGCGGTAAATCCTTTTTTCAATAAAAATTTTCTCGAGGGAGGCAAAGTGCCACTCTTCATAAAGTTCCGACAGCCTGATCTCAAGTTCCTGTTTCAGCAGTCCGAGTGTGTTTTGAGTGGATATCCTGAGCATTTCCTTCACACTCAGAAATTCCGGCCTGCCATCGGAGATCACGCATGAATTGGGCGAAACAGATATTTCACACTGGGTGAATGCAAAAAGTGCGTCAATGGTCTGGTCGGGTGAAACGCCGGGTGGGAGTTGTATGATGATCTCAACGTTTTCTGCGGTATTGTCGTCAACCTTTTTTATTTTGATTTTTCCTTTATCACTGGCGGCGATGATGGAATCGATCAGCGCACCGGTGTTTGTGCCAAAAGGAATTTCGGTGATGGCCAGTGTTTTCTTGTCGATCTGGCTGATTTTCGACCTGATCCTGATCCTTCCCCCGCGCATGCCCTCGTTATATTTGGAAAAATCCGCCATCCCCCCTGTGATAAAATCGGGGTAAATTACGAAATCGTTGCCCTGCAAAATTTCAATGGAAGCGTCAATCAGTTCATTGAAGTTGTGCGGCATTATTTTAGAGGCGAGACCTACGGCTATTCCTTCCACTCCCATGGCAAGCAGGAGGGGGAATTTCACCGGCAGGGTGACCGGTTCCCTGTTCCTCCCGTCATAGGAAGATTTCCATACAGTGGTTTTAGGATTAAAGACCACCTCGGCTGAAAACTTCGACAGCCTCGCTTCTATGTATCTGGGGGCGGCGGCGCTGTCGCCTGTGAGTATGTTGCCCCAGTTGCCCTGAGTGTCGATGAGCAGTTCTTTCTGGCCTAATTGCACAAGGGCGTCGCCGATGGAGGCATCGCCGTGCGGATGGTATTTCATGGTATGGCCGATGATGTTGGCCACCTTGTTATACCGCCCGTCGTCCAGGTCTTTCATGGCATGCAGTATGCGCCGCTGCACCGGTTTGAGCCCGTCTTTAATGTCAGGGACAGCGCGTTCAAGAATGACGTATGAGGCATAGTCGAGGAACCAGCTTTTATACATCCCTGAAAGGGGAATGGTTTTATGCGCTTCCCCCTGGCCTGTATCAAAAACATCGGAAGGGACCTGTGGCCTCTCCTGCCGGGTTTCATCCTGACCGTTGTTGCTTTCTTCTTCGTTCATGAATATATATTCTCCCCGATGACTCAATCATTTTCGAGGCTCAAAATTATAAATAATCGATTGAGATTTCCGGGCATCTTTTTATTTTTTATTCACCATTCATTTATACCGCTTCTTATTACAAATGGGAAGGTTTTCCTGTTGGTAGCAGTTATGCCGCAATAGGTAGCACAGTATTTTTCCCAAACCCATTCAGTAGAGGTATACAACCAAAAGCAAATTTTTACTGTCTTGCTGTTTATAATCATTATAAATAAAAGTCGCCCGGATGAAGATAATAATTAAAGGGTAATTTTGGCGCATAAATTGGTACTGAAGACTTCAACTATTTAAATAATGCAATATGAGAAATCTGATCCTTTTTATTTGTATTTTGCTGTGGGCTTCGGCATCTTTTGCCCAGGAAAACCAAAAGACATTGGGCAAATTGCCCTCTGTGGAAGTAAAAACTCCGGAAGGTGAATTATTTAACACCAAAGATATTTCCAACAACGGCAATCCCATCATTATCAGTTTCTGGGCGTTATGGTGCAAGCCATGCATTAAGGAACTGACCTCAATTGCAGATGTATATGACGATTGGGTGGAAGAGACAGGCGTTAAGCTCATTGCCGTATCCGTTGACGATGCACGCTCCACGGCCAACGTAATGCCCGCGGCCAACGGAAAAGGCTGGGAATACGAAATCCTCCTTGATCCCAACAGCGATTTCAAAAGGGCCATGAATGTAAATGCCATACCGCATACCTTTGTCATTAACGGCAAAGGGGAGATCGTTTGGCAGCACACTTCCTTTTCAGAAGGCTCCGAACTGGAACTCATCGATATTGTGAGGAAAGTCGGCAGAGGGGAAGATATTTCAGATCATTGAAAATGAAGTTTCACCCAAAAAATTTTCACCTTGAAAAAATCAATCCTTTTCCAGGTTAGTTTACTGTGGGTCATATTGTTGACAATAAACCATCAGGCCGGTGCGCAAAACACTGCAGAAGGCGGAATAGTAAGGGGCAACTTCCAGGCCGACATTCAGTCCTATGAGCCCAATTCCGAAATAGGCATCACTGCGGATGACATAAAGGGAGAAAAGATCGGGATGAATGCATTCGGTAATTTCATTTACACCAATCAGAATTTTACGGCCGGGTTCCGCTTTGAGAGCTACCTCAAGCCTCTGGTAGGTTTCGACAAGGCGTACGAAGGGCTTGGGATACCATACAGATTTGCTTCCTACCGGAAGGACCAGTTCGAGGTTACGGTGGGCAATTTTTACGATCAGTTTGGCAACGGTTTGATCTTCAGAAGCTACGAAGAATGGACATTGGGTTACGATAATTCGGTGGACGGCATCAGGGTGAAATTCAATCCTGTCAGGGGGGTGAATATCAAAGGCATTTACGGTGTGCAACGCTATTTCTGGGAAAAGTACAATTCAGGCAACCGCGGAATTATCAGAGGGGTCGACGGTGACTTCTTCCTCAATGAGATGTGTTCTTCCCTTTCCGGAATGAAGACAAAGATCATTTTAGGGGGCAGCATGATGAGCAAATACCAGAAGGACGACCCTTTCTTTAAATACAAACTGCCTGAAAATGTCACTGCCTTTGCCGGCAGGTTTAATATGACCCGCAGCGGCTTCAACCTTCTGGGAGAATATGCATACAAGATCAACGACCCTTCAGCCATCAACAAATACATTTACAAAGACGGTCAGGCAATTTTCCTTTCCGGTTCATATTCAAAGAAGGGTTTTGGCGTCACCCTGTCCACAAAATGGATTGACAACATGAGTTTCCGGTCGGCCCGCAATGAAACCGGCAACGCATTGGACATCAGCTTCCTGCCACCACTGACTAAAATTCACACCTACAGCCTCGAAGCCATGTATCCTTACGCCACACAGCCCAACGGCGAATTTGCCCTCAATGGAAAAGTGGTGTACACCATTCCGAAAAAGACCAGGATGGGTGGAAAGTATGGGACCACCATCGAATTAAACTATTCCGGAATGAATGGCATTGATAAAAAGCCGGTTGACACGATTCCTGTCGGGCAGGAGGGCACCCTGGGTTATGAGGTCGCTTTTTTCTCGGCAGGCGATCTGGTCTACTTTGAAGAAATCAATATAGAAGTGAACAAAAAGATCGGAAAAAAGTGGAAACTGATTGCAGCCTACACAAACCTCACCTATAATTTTAATGTGATCGAAGAGGGAATTGAGGACAATCATGCCATGATCTACGCCAACATGGGGACAGTGGATATCACACACAAATTCACCCCGAAAAAAGCGTTGCGCCTCGAACTTCAGTACCTGAGCACCAGACAGGATTCCGGAAACTGGGCGGCAGCCCTGGTCGAATACACCATCGCACCAAAATGGTTTTTTTATGTGAGGGACGAGTATAACTTCGACAATCCGGTGAGCAGCAACACATACCATTATTACTCGGCTGCCATGGGTTATACCCACGGCGCTAACAGGATCCAGGTAACCTATGGCCTTCAGCGCGAGGGGATCATGTGCGTCGGGGGAGTGTGCAGGCAGGTGCCCGCGGCCAGCGGATTTACCATTTCAGTGATGAGCAGCTTTTAATTCATTATATTATGAAACAGCTAAAATTTTCGCTATTCACAGGGCTGATCCTCTTAACATACCTTACGGCTTGTGATAAGATCGAAGAACCTTTTGTGAGAACAACCGGAAATGGGGGCAACGACACCACCACGTTCGTCAGAAAAGTGTTGCTCGAGGATTACACCGGTCATAAATGTGTGAACTGCCCCGGCGCTGCTGTAATAGCCCGCGATATGCAGGAACAGCATGAAGGGCAGGTGATTATCATGTCGGTGCATGCCGGTTTTTTTGCACAACCCTCTTCTTCGGGTCTTTACACCACTGATTTTACCACCCCTGAAGGCGATGAACTGGATCAGTTTTTCGGGGTAAGCGCCCTGGGAAACCCGCAGGGCATGGTGAACCGCGTGGGTGAAGGAACGGCAAGGGTTTTGAAACCTGCAGACTGGTCTGCCGCATTCCATGAAGAACTGGAAAAGCCTGCCGAGGCAGTCATAAATATCAAAAACGACTTCAATGAAAGCAATGGCGAGCTGCATACCACACTTGAGGTGACCTTTATTCATCTGTCACAGGATCTGTTCAGGGTTTGCGCCTACATCACCGAAGACAGCATAACAGCGCCTCAGATGAACAATGATCCTGCCATCGGAAATGTGCCCTGCATTGAGGATTATGTCCACCGGCATGTACTGCGTGGATCCCTTAACAATACATGGGGCGATCTGATCACCGGTCAGGGTGTGGTTGCTGACAGTGTTTACACTCTCGAAATGAGTAGCTTCATCATTCCCTCCGGATGGGTTGCCGGCCATTGCTCTGTGGTGGCCTTCGTTTATAAACAGGACAACCAGGAGATAATCCAGGCGGAAGAGGAGCATGTGAAGTAAGCCTTGTTGTGCATGAGACCGGATGCGCTGTGTGTGGCCGGGGTTGAATTTTCTTATGTTTATTAAGCTTATTTTTTTACAACCTTGCAAAATCCACGGCTTATTCCGTTCACCTCCACGTTGACGATATAAGTTCCCGTTGCAACATCAAACCCCCAATCATCGCTGCCGTCCCAGGTGATGCTGAAGTTGCCGGGCTGCAGGTTAGAATCAAGCAGTTTCCTGACCGGGTTGCCATGAATATCACGGATCATAAGAACTACACCGGCTTCCCTTTTTAGGCCGAAGGAAAGGAAAGCATTCTCAGTAAACGGGTTGGGAAAAATGTCCAGGGAAGGCTCGTCATTGATGCCGGCTTGTTCCTGTTGCCCTGTGGTGAAAAATTCGTACGCGCCCATGTCGATCCTGCCGTCGCACACCCTCGGGTTGCCGGCCAGGTCCTTTGCCGGCAGGTGGACGGTGTCGGTATAGGTTTTATATAGCACATATTTCCCGCTTTCTTCTTTGATGTAAGGCGGGTCAACGCCCCATTCGTACATGGGAGCGCCTGCATTGATGCAGGGTGAGTTGCCGCCGAGGGTATATGGATGCTCTCCGCTGCCCAGCCATTCGGGGTTTGCGTTGATGTTCTCCTGGCCCCACTGTATATTGTTGTATTGCTTGTTGTAAACCCCTGCCTGGGCATCCTCTATGTTGGAGTATTCAACGGTAAGGACAGTGGGATATGGGGCAGGCTCGTCATACAAAACCATTTCATAAAGGCCGGGATTGTAAAAAACAGTGTTGTAAACATCCAGCCGGATGCCGTTGTCGGTGTTGAAAACACTGGGCACCTGGACATTTGTTACGTAATTGTCTGCAAACGTGCAGTTGATGATCTCTATGGTGTTGTAATCCGTTGAGAAAGGTTCCTCACTGTTGCCTGTACCGAAGTGCGCCCCATATATCCCGCCCCACATGGGATCAGGGTTGCGGGTGTTGTTGTAGAAAGCGCTGTTGATGATACGGAGCTTGGCGCCGTACACATCCATAAAACTGAAACTCAATATACCTCCCTCCCCGTCGTTGTAGGTTGTGCCCGGCACGTTGTCGTAAAACCTAAGGCTGGAATATTCATGGATTTTCCCGGCGCTGTTGGTGGTGCCAGCAAGTATCATTCTTTCACCAGTACAGTTATAAGCCTCAATGTTACAGAGTTTTACATCCTCGCACCAGTTATAGGTCAATATCAACCCAACACCATCTGAGATACAATCCTTGAAAACTATGTCTTTTATGGAAATATCCTTATAATGCAATTTAGGTATCATAATACCGGCATTTCCAAAAGTATTGTTATTGTCCCCGTTAATGAAAGTAAACCCCCCGATACTGAAGTGGCTCATATTGTCTCCCGCTGCCATCAGATATGCACTGTGTTCAGCGTCAATAATTGTTTCGCTGACTCCGCTTCCGGTTATGTCTATATACCCCCTCGCCCCGACCGGTAAAAGCTCATTGGTCAATGATGTTGAATAAGCGCCCGGAGCGAGAAAGATGGTTCTTTGCTGGGTCGAATCGGGAACTATCTTTTTTAAGGCAAAGGCTACGGTTTGCAAGGGATCGTTTGGATTGGTACCAGTATTGGAATCATTGCCCCAGGGGGCCACAAACAATGTAGCAGGTACTGGTATAATTTTTCCCATATTGATAAAAATATTGAATTCATTGCTCTGTGTGCCATAAGGATCTCTTGAAGCAATAAAATACGGATCCTGATAACCAATTGTGGCAGTGTCAAGGAAGATATCCATCTGACAATTATATGATGATACTCCAGCGATATCCATATCATATGCGGCATGGTTGAGATAAACATTGTTCCGATTACAGGAATCAAATGCGAAATATGAAGTGCAAGGATCAAATATAACACCCCCGCCGGATGATTGAGCCTGGTTATACCTTATGGTATTGCCTGCAAGCGAAAATTGCGACTCCCAAAAGGCGAATATACCCCCTCCATTACTCCTGGCATAGTTATTCTGAATTATACAATATTCAATTCTCGGGCTGCTGTAGATAATATAAAACCCTCCGCCTGAAGTTGATGCATACCCGTTTTGTATGGTAAACCCACATATGAGGGTGGAATTATCTTCTCCGTATTTGATCTCTATCACCCTGTCTTCGTTCGAACCATCTATAACAGTATGGTACCTGAACCAGTCCTCCTGTGTGAACAAGTACAGGCTGGCCAGCACCACGTTCCTACCGGTGAGGTAGAGGTTCTCGTAATAGATGCCCGGATAAACGATCACCGTATCCCCCTCCTGTGCATAGATCAATGCCGGTTGAATCGAAGTGTAATCGCCCGTACCATCCTGTTTTACAGTAAAAAGCGTGGCATATGACCAGACAGGCAGCAGGAAAATCACAATACAAATGAAGCTGAATAGTTTCATAATGCCCTTATTAAAAATGGCCGGCCCTGTGGATTTAGACCCGGGTTTGTGTTTGCCGAATTTTTTTATCACTATTTCAGAGCCGGCCATGAATGAGTTTTTTTTATGTTATTTCGATCCCGAGCACTCGGGAGAGAAATCTCCTTAATAAATTACGATCCGTTTGGTTAAAACACTCCCGTTGCCTGTAGAGAGTTTGAGCACATACACCCCTCCGGTAAAACCATCGGTATCCAGTATTGTTTCATAATATCCTCCTGCCAGGCCGGTTGCCAGCAATTGCCCTGCTTTCTTCCCGTTCAGGTCGAATAGGGCAATATCCACAAAGGTTTCATTATTCAACCTGAAAACAATTCTACAATGGCCGTT
>JAFGME010000009.1 GCA_016927695.1 Bacteroidales bacterium | reverse complement strand
ATTTTTCCCGAATATTTTTCCCGGTACACTAATTTAAATTAAGTCAAAATAAGAATAACAGCCTAAACACCTGTTTATAAATATAATACATTGTGTCACCAAATTATCATAAATATATTTACCTATATTACATATTCTAATTAATAATAGCCTGCCTTCACATGATAAAACAGAGTGCCTTGTTTATGTCATGTCCCGGCCATACCGGTTTCCAAAAAACAATCCTTTTCCCGGGCAAAGGATTGTTATCATTTTTTTATATCTTTGCCTCCATGAAACAAATATTGTATGTTATGAAAAGAAATGTACTCGTTCTGACTTTGTTAACGGTTTTGAGCATACCCCTTTTCGCAGGGATTGTGCCGTTGGACCTGGCACGTACCGTGGCCGTAAATGCATTCAGCGATAAGGCAATGCGCTACCTGGGATTTTCCGGGCAAAATCATTTGCTGATCTCTTCCGAGTTCACAGTGACGGATGAAGGCGAAGAGATGTATTATATTTTTAACTTCCTGAATACCGGGCATATCCTCATTTCTGCCGAGGATGCCATGGTGCCGGTGTTAGGCTATTCCCTTGGCGGGGAGTATTCCGCGCTCAACCCGGCCCCGAACTATCTCTGGCTCATGGAGGATTATAAAAACAACATACGCTGGCTCCGCCGGAACAGCATCCCGCAGGAAAAAGACATTGCAGAACAGTGGGACCGGTGGACCCTTTATGCAGGGTTCGTGCCCTCCGACAATGCAAAAGATGTGGAACCCCTGCTCACCAGCGCCTGGAACCAGGACTGGCCTTATAATTATTACTGCCCCCAGGATCCTTCCGGTCCGGGCGGTCGCACCTACGTGGGTTGTGTGGCCACTGCCATGGCGCAGAACATGTATTACTGGCGCTGGCCCGACCAGGGGGTGGGTGATGTTTGTTACACGCCTTCACAGAATCCTCAATACGGTGAGCAATGCGCCAATTTCGGCGATACCCACTATAACTGGGACGGTATGCTGGACAACAGCGACACCCGGGTGAACCTGCCTATGGCCGAAATCGGTTATCATTGTGCCGTGGCGGTGCACATGGAGTTCAGTCCCAACGGATCGGGAGCCTACAGCACATGGGTACCCTTTGCAATAAAATCCTATTTCAAGTATTCTTCCTCCGCAGCTTATGTTGAAAGAAACACTACTGCATGGACCACCTGGAAGAACTACATACTGGATGAACTCAATGAAAGCCGGCCTGTGTACTACAGCGGTTATGAGCCCGGGGGCGGTGGCCATGCCTGGAACTGCGACGGTTATCATTCAGCCGATGATATGTTCCACTTCAATTTTGGATGGAGCGGTTTCAGCAACGGCTGGTACACCATCCAGAATCCCGGTGGCTTCACTTCCGGACACGGGTATGTAAAGAATTTCTATCCCGACGACCCTTCGTATCCTCCTCATTGCCAGGGAACTAAAGAACTTGCAAATATAGTGGGTACCTTTGAAGACGGCAGCGGACCTCAGGAAAATTATGAAAATAACATCACCTGTTCTTATCTGATAAATCCTCAGACCCAGTTTGACTCGGTAACCAGCATAACCCTTTCATTTATTGTATTAGACACAGAAAGCAACAATGATGTGATCACAATTTACGATGGAGAGAGTACGGGTGATTCTGTTCTTGCCACCATTTCGGGACAAACCCTTCCTTCACCGGTGACTTCAACGGGAAACAAAATGCTTCTTGTTTTCGAAACAAACGGTTCTGTTACGGCATCCGGATGGAAAGCCGGTTATGAATCCACCCAGCCGGTATGGTGTACGGGGCTCACAACCCTGACTTCCACATTGGGAAGTTTTGATGACGGCAGCGGAGTGTTCAACTACAAAAACAACAGCAACTGCATGTGGAAGCTTGATCCACTTTACGCCTCAGATGTTACCCTTACTTTTACGGGTTTCGATACCGAAGAGGGACGTGACATTGTGAAAGTATATGATGCCTCCAACAATCAGCTGCTTGCCACTCTTTCCGGAAATTATCTTCCGGGCAACATGCCCCCTCCCATCACCTCGCCCAGTGGCAAGATTTTCCTGACATTCCAGACTGACGGAGCAGTGACTTACGGCGGTTGGGAAGCAGAATGGACAGTAGGTAATGTTGGAGTTGACGAGGCAAAAAACGACAACAACTCCTTTGAGGTTTTCCCCAATCCCGCCGAAGATTTTATCAATATCAGCTTTGTATCCGGGCAACCGCAAAACCTGAAGGTTACTGTTTTTTCCATCACAGGTAAAATTCTTTATGAGGAGATCAGGGATGATTTCAGAGGACACTACCTCAACAGGATATCCACTTCATCATTTGCACCCGGCATCTACTTCATAAGTATTGATACGGGGAAGGAAAAACTTCATAAAAAAGTGGCAGTGCAATAAAAAAAAATAAAAACATGAAACCGTCCCGCTGACCGGGGCGGTTTTTTTTTTACTTTAGCGAAAAAAAGAATAAACTATAATGAAAACGCTGTTCCCGTTTTTTCTTTCCCTCGCGTTCGTTTTTGGGGTCCTCTCCCGTTTGTTTGCACAGCCTGTGTCACTGCCTGAAGCTGAGCTTGCTGCCCTGAAGTTCTTGGATCTTCTCCCCCAGGCGCAACATGACAACCCCCTGAATAACATTGCAAAATCGACAACTCTGACACATGAAGGGAGAGAGGCTTGTCACCTCATTGAATTAGACAATGGTGGTTTTGTCTTATTGTCGGCTGACCGGAGGGCTTATCCTGTTCCCGCATATTCATTTCCCTCAGGCAATATTCAGTCAGCTGACATGCCTCCTGCTTTCCAGGCCTGGATACAACAGTATAATAAACAGGTATACCATGCTATGGTCAGCGATGCGCAACCCGGGAATAAAGCAACGCTTTTGTGGAATTACCTTACAGGGAACAACTCACAGGGCCAACCTGATTTTTTTTCGGAAGAAACCGGACCTTTCCTTATCTCTTCATGGAACCAGGGGTTATATTACAATCAGATGTGCCCGGAGGATCCTTCCGGTCCGGGAGGCCATTGCTATGCAGGATGTGTTGCCACTGCCATGGGACAAATCTGCTATTACTTCAGGTTCCCCGAAACGGGCACAGGATCATATTCATACGAACATCCGGTGTATGGCTTGATTTCTGCGAATTTTGAAAACACAAATTACAGATGGAACCAAATGGAGAACCAGCTTTCCCATCAAAACCCTGCAGTGGCTGAGTTGCTTTTCCATCTGGGAGTTTCCGTTGATATGGATTACGGGCCTGACGGTTCCGGTATGTGGAACCACAAGGCAGCTTACTCACTCAGGACCCATTTCAAATATTCACCTGAAACGCAATATCTTTTCAGAGACAGCACCTCTCTGGACTGGGACAGTGTTATCGTAGCGCACCTTGATAAAAAAATACCCTTGTATTACGCCGGCTGGTCTGTGCCCAATATCAACGGACATGCTTTTGTCTGCGACGGGTACCAGGATGATTACTTCCATTTCAACTGGGGATGGGGTGGATCATACGATGGATATTTTTATCTTGATGAATTAACCCCGGGGGGCTCTAACTTCAACCTGGCCCAGGAGCTTATTATCCATTGCTGGCCCGACAGCCTTTCATACACCTATCCTTCTTTTTGTACCGGAAACGACACGCTGCATTCCCTTTTCGGCACATTTGAAGATGGCAGTGGCCCGCTATATGGGTACCAGCCATCCCAGGATTGCTCCTGGTTGATAGCAACCCAAACGGCCCAGGACTCGGTTACCAATATCAACCTTCAGTTTAACCTGTTTCTAACCGAGCAAGACATTGACATCGTTACCATTTACGATGGCCCCACGGACCAGAGCCCGGTTCTGGGAGCTTTCTCCGGCAGTGATACTCCTCCGGATATCACTTCGTCAGGAAATAAGATTTACATTACTTTCAGCACCGATGAAGGCCATCAATATCCGGGCTGGTTTATCAGTTACCAAAGCATTACACCTGTCTGGTGCTCAGGCCTGAACAATCTGAATGACCCTTCGGGGACCCTGAGTGACGGAAGCGGAACTTTTAACTACCACAACGGAACTACCTGCATGTGGAGCATTTCCCCTGAGAATGCAGCCTCTGCAACGATTCACTTTACTTCATTCGACACTGAAGAAGGAAAAGACCTGCTCAGGGTGTATGATGGTCAAACCAGTGAATTGCTGGCAGAATACTCGGGTACATACAGTCCCGGGCAACCTCCTCCATCGGTAACCTCTGACCACGGCAAGCTTTTTATCACCTTTTCGACGAACAGCACGGTTAATGCCGACGGATGGGAAGCATATTATGAGTCAACCACTACGGGTTTTGAAGAACATCCGGACAACTCCCCGTTTCAGGTATATCCCAATCCATCCACTGATAAATTATGCCTTGCCGGATCATCAGGAGCCCTGATAGAAATACGGAATTGTCAGGGTAAGGTGGTAATGGGTTTGTTGCCCATACCCTTGTCGGGATGCATTGATATAAGCAACCTGGAACATGGCCTTTACTTTATAACAGCTACAGGAGATGCAGGAAAAAAAACAGGTAAATTCATAATCATGCCCTGAAGTTACTTGGTGATGATCACAAATTCAGTTCTCCGGTTCAGCGCCCTTCCCTCTTCGAGGTCGTTGGAGCTTATGGGAACTGACTCGCCAAAACCCTTATAGTCAAGCCTTTCACTAGCAATTCCCATCCTGATAAGATGATTATAAACAGATCTGGCCCTGTTCTCTGACAACCGCAGATTATCATCTTCTGAACCAATATTATCGGTATGACCCTGGATGGAAACCGTCAGGGTGGGATTTTCATCCAAAAAACGGAAGAACTCATCGATAACAACCATAGCTTCCTGATTTAACTCAAAGGAATTAAAATCAAAGTAAATGTCATTCAGCCTGTAGGACCTGCCCACTTTGATCGGTTCAATTCCAAGGTCGATATCGGAAGATGCTTTTATATATGGATCCCTGGTCGAAATATACTTTGACTTATACGCATATCCTCTCTTTTTGACTGTCATTATGTAATCGTTTCTGAAGGCAACCGCAGTGGCATAATCACCGCTGACCGAATCCACGGGGATTTCATGAACTTCTTTTGTCTCTACGTTCTTCAGCTCAATACGCGCCTCTTTCAGATCACCGTTTTCAACATTGGAAATGGTGCCCTTAACCACGAGCATCCTCTCCGGCTGCGCTTCCTTGTAAAGGCTGAAAGAATAGAGGTCCCACCCCCCAACTCCATCAAATTTATTCGAGGCGAAATAGGCATACTTTCCGTCCGTGCTGACAAACAGGCCCACATCATCATATATTGAATTAATCGGATAACCGAGGTTTACCGGCTCAGTCCAGGAGCTATCTTTATTAAGCCTTGAATAAAAAATATCATATCCTCCCATTCCTGTTCTGCCATCGGTTGAGAAATACAAAGTCTGACTGTCAGTATGGATGAAAGGGGATTTTTCGTTACCGGCAGTATTGATCTGAGGGCCGAGATTTTCGGGGTATCCCCAAATGCTGTCGCCGATCAGCACGGTTTTATATATATCGTAACCTCCGGTTCCTTCAGGCCGGTCGCTGATAAAATACAAGGTTGATCCGTCAGAGGTTACTGTGGGTTGTGACTCCCAGGATTCAGGAAGGTTTACAGGATGCCCGAGGTTTTCAATCTCCTCCCATACACCGTCAATTTTCTCTGAGGAACAAATATCACAATTGTAATAGGCTCCTCCTTTTTCATACCGGCACAGGGTATAAAAAATCCTTTTGTTATCAATGGTAATGGTGGCGCCCCCTTCATTTTCATTGCGGTTAAAAGGATAAGGCATCTCTCTGCCTTCACCGAAACGATCATTTTCTTGGAGGGCGAACATGAACTTCTCCTTGTAGGTCACCCTTGGCACCAGGTCGTTTTTGCTGGGTGGTATCTGTGACCGCCGTGTGAAAAGGGCCATCTGGTCATCCGGAGAGATGATGGCAAGATACTCATCATCGACTGTGGATATACCTTCCACAGGCTTCGGGTCAAAAGGGACCGGGTTGCTGAGCATTTCCGTGAAAAAACCTGCCTGTTCCTGTATTTTTACAGCATCAAAATAGTCCTGATCTGAAGTGATCCTGTCCACATCCTGGAGAAATATATTGATATTGCGAAGAGCATTCGGAAAGTCTTCCTCGCCATAATATATCCTGGCCAGATGAAAATACATATAGGCATTCAGCCCGGGGCAAATTCCTGCGGCATCCTCAAAATGCCCTTTGGCCGCTTTCAGATTCATTTTTCTTTCTGAAATATATATCAGGCCAAGGAGGTAATGTGCTTCAGCAAATGATGGTTCAATATCGAGGGCATCGTTCAGGTAACGGATGGTGTTGCCCAAATCCCTTTCCCTGAATGCTTTTTCCGCTTTTTCAAGCAGATTTAAGGCCCTTTTACTGTTGATTTCCGGGCATATTGTATCCTGAGATATTGTTTGACAGGTACCGAAAAAAAATACCAGGATCACCGGTAAAGCAGTGGAAAACAGATGTGATATATCAACATTAAATTTTTTCATTTCCGGAACACCCGTTCGCAGCAGATCAGGAATTTTGCATACTTTATTTACCTCCAGTGATTTTAGCAGCCTCTTCTTTTGCCTTTGCCCTGATGGAATCGGCTTCTGACCTTGCAGTATTTACCACTGAGTTTGCCTGTGCATCTCCCTCCTTTATTAATTTATCTGCACCGGTTTTTGCCTCCTCCCTCATCCTTTTTGCAGTTTCTTTTGCTGCGGCCGCTGCAATCAACCCTTTTTTCTTCCCTTCGTCCTCCACTTTCTTTGCCTGAATGTCGGTTTCTGCAATAAGCTTATCGGCAGCCGATTTTGCGTTGTTCCTGATATTGTCGGCCTGTTTTTGCGCTTCTGCCATCAGCTTGTTCGCCTGAATTTCTGCATTGTCAATGATTTTCTGTGCCCTTTCAAGAGCTTCCTTCGTCAATTCCTCCTTCTTTTTTTCAATCTCCTCCTTCACTTTGTTCTGAAGATCGTTCACCAGGTTACCTGCACTTTCTTTCAGGGATAGCTTCACTTGCGGATCAGAAAGTATGCCTCCGATCAAAACATTGAGTCCGACGGTTTCAGAAGGGGTATAATTAATCCCAAGTTTACCCAGTCCGGAGGCCAGACCGTTCACCACACCACTGGCTGCCGGTCCCAGATCTTTCCTGGGAATATTAAGCGTCATCACATAATCAATGGTCTCATCGATGGCTGTCCATCCACCCAGTTTACCTGCAATGTTCTCAAATTCAAAATCAAAAGGCTCCACGAGCACTTTCCCATCCACGAATTTGAAATCAAACATAATCTTGTCGATATCGGCGCTTCTGATTTTCTCAAATTTCAAAAAATCGGCAGCTTTATCCAGTGTGTTCACGTCACTGATTTTTATCATGGAAGTGGAAAAACGTCCTTCCCCGTTCAGGGATTCATACACAGGCATCATTTCATGGTCGAGTACCGATCTGAAATTAAAACGCACGTTGAATTTGCCGGAAGTTTTCCTGGCAATGGGGGCATATTTTGAAACCAGGGCAAAGGTGTTATAAGATTTTTGTATGTCCATCCCGCTCATATCCAGGTTAAAATCAACCTCGGGTTTTTCAATGTTCACGCTGCTGTAGCTCCCGTTCATGATCATCCGGCCCTCAAGGATATCCATGCTTACATCACGGATCAGCAGTTTACCCCCGCTTATTTCCAGTTGGCCTTTCACATTTTCCATTTCAATTCCGTCGTAGATCAGTTTTCTGAAACCTGAGGACATGGTGAAATCAATGTCGGCAGGTATCTCAACGATATATGAAACTGCACTGTCGGAAACGGTTTCAGCCTCCTGAGGCAAATCAGCACTTTCAGTGTTTTCAGGCATCAATGCAGATATATCAAGAAAGGCAGAGGTAAGGACGATCTCCCCTTTGAGTACGCCGTCACTGAGGCCATAAGCAAGGTAATTGCTCAGGTTGCCCAATGCCTGAAGGTCGCTGTTGCCTATTTTCATTTCAAGGTTGTTAAGTTGGAGCAAGGCCGGCGTGAAACTCATTCGTGCATCCATTATTTCTACAACATCATTAACATAGGATGAGCGGTACTTCATATCATTGATCCTGACAAAACCTGACGCCCTGATGTTCTCATAATCTTCATTCTCAAACTGGGAAGTTTTTGCCTGCAATGAAAAATCCGCTTCAATTCTGCCATTGATCTCCTCGTCTTCCGGCAATGGATAAACATCCTTTATTCCTGCAAGATCAATCAATGCCTTAAGGCCAACTGCAATATCAGGATCGGAAACCGGGGTTTTTAGATTAAATGTCACATCCACGGGGTTTCCATTCATCTCAAGGGAAAACTCCGGTACATCCACAATGGTATTGTCAGCATCCCCACCCGGATTGACAACAGATGCCTTCATATTGATTTTGTCCACTTTGCCGGGAAGACCGGGATAACCGAAGGAGGCGTTGCTCACCCCGAGGTTAACCTGGAATCCGGGGAGATTGTTTTCATTGTATATTCCTGACACTGAGCCGTTGAGGGCAAGCTGTCCTTCGGTTTTTATATCCTCAAAGTCCTTTAAATATAAGGCCGGAATAAGCGATAATAAATTTTTAAAATCGGTGTTGGGAGCCTCAAATGTAAAATCAAGCCCCGTGTCATCTCCTGAAAGCCATAAAGAGCCTGCAAAATTAAGCAAGAGGTGGTTCAACCTCAATTCATTTTCTCTCAGGGTATATTTGCCCGCGGCGTTATCTGCATCAATATCTGCCTTATAACTGATTCCGGCATTTTTTAACCACGCAACACCATCATAAACAAAACTCATGGCCTCAATTTCCGTTTGGGTTTGCAATACAGCCCGGGATTCCGAAATATTGCCGCTCAGGTCATGATTAAGCTCTGTCAGCGTAAGCAGCATGCCGGCCGAACGGTCATCATAGATGATTTTTGCATGGTTGATATTCAGCCTTTTCAGCGCCAGATTAAATGAAGTGGCAGTGGTATCCGAGGATGTGGCTTTCTCAGCGGAAACCGTGTCATAATCAGGCAGAGCAATGTCATAGTTTGCCCTTCCATCCTCAAGCATCAGAATGTTGATGTATGGATCATCAATATTGATCTTTTTGATTTCGTAAGAATCCCCGGAGAACACACTCATAAGGCCAATGGTCACCTTAATTTTCTTCACATAGGAGAGGGTGTCGTTTTCAAAAATATCTTTCCCTGTGATGGTTAAGTCATCAATACTCAGGCTGAAATCGGGAAATGACCGGAACAAGCCAAAACCGATATCGCTGAAAGTGACCGTGGCATTGATGGATTTATTGATTTCACTTTTGGCCATCTCAATTATTTTCCCCTTGAAAAGAAATGGCAAAACCAACCCAAGCACAACCAGTGCAAGTACCAGTATGGCGATGATTTTTATGAGTTTTTTCATAACTAAATATAAATAGAATTACCGTTAAACTACCCGATTATTATTATCCGCCGCTGACCAGGTGAAGGACAGTGACCTTGTCGCCATCCCGGATGGGATAACCATCCCGGTCTTCCTTCTTTACAAGCCGGTCATTCACTTTGGTTACCAGCATGCGGAATGTAAAATTCTTTAAATCTACAAGTTGCTGAAGTGTAATCTCTGACGCTTCAATAAATTCTTCCCTGTTGTTCAGGATAATGTTCATGGCATTTTATTTAGCAAGTAATATTTCGAGGGCAACATTGGCCTGCATACAGGCCACCATTCCTACGCGTGGGGCAAGAGGCGGCATCAAGGCACTGATTTCCGACTTTTCGTCACCACAAATATACAAATTCCCTTCTTTCCTGCAATGAATAGATGAATTGTCACCCCAGCCGGCGAGGCCATTCCCTGTGATCAACGGGATGTCGGGCATTTTTTCCAGGATTCCTTCAATAAGCATCAACTTCATTTCAGCAAGGTCAAAAGCTTCCACAATAAGATCACATCCTGAAAAAACACCCAAAAGGTTTTCTTCCGTGATGGTCAAATCCATTGCATTCATTTTTAATTCCGGGTTGATCCGCAGCAAATTCTCTTTCAACGCCAGCACTTTCTTCATGCCGGTCTGTTCTGAAAAATAGAACTGGCGGTTGAGGTTTCCCGAAGTAACCACATCAAAATCTGCCACCACAAGATCAGATATGCCAACCCTCACCAATGCGGCAGCGCAATTGGAACCCAGCCCGCCTGCACCTGCAATTCCCACTTTAAAACCTGCCAGTTTTTTCCGGATATCCTCAAACAGCATTATCGCATTTTTTTGTAAAATTAATTAATAAAACCTTGCATCAGGGTGTTCAGGTACACAGAAAACGTTATCCTTAATAATAATCATTCTAAATTACGACATCCCAGGTCAGCCGGCAGGATGTTGCCCTTGATGCAAGTAATTACATTCTAAACAATTAGCAGTGTTTTCGTGTGGAAAACAGCGAATTGCAAGCATTTTCATATTGAAAAAGTTCATTATTTAATGCAATTTTGCGCCGATATATTAATTTTGTGAAACAAATAACAATAGTGCAATAAATACAAAACATCATGACCGGAATTGCTGAAATAAAAGAAGCGCGGAAGGTTCTCGCCGGATGGAAATACACATGGCGGCCTCTTGAAAAAGGATATACTGACAAGACACTCTATGTAAACGTTGGTACAAACCAGATCCTTGAAAAGGATGTACCTCCCCAGATGAAAGAAAAATTTATTGGCGGTAAGGGATACGGGCTGAGGCTTTTGTGGGATGCAACCCGACCGGATACAAAGTGGGACGATCCTGAAAATGAGATCAATATTTCCTCCGGACCGGTGGGCGGCATTACACAATACTCAGGTTCAGGGAAATCGATCTGCGTTTCAATCTCCCCGCAAACAGATATTCCAATTGACAGCAATGTGGGCGGACACTTTGGTCCATTCCTTAAATTTGCCGGATTTGATGCTCTGGAAATCCAGGGAAAGGCTAAAAATGATGTGATCATTTTCATTGACGGGGTGAATCACAGGGTGGAAATTTTTGAGGCCCCGCTGGAACCTATGGACAGTCATCTTCTGGCGGAGATGCTTCATGAAATGTATGCCGAAGATGAGAAAGACAAAAAAAACATCGCCGTGGTATCCGCAGGCACTGCAGCCGACCACTCACTTATCGGAATGCTGAATTTCAGTTTTTATGATCCCAAGAGGAAACTGGTCAGGCTCAAGCAGGCAGGGCGGGGCGGTATAGGAACTGTGTTCAGAAATAAAAAGATCAAGGCCATTGTCGCCAAAATCCCCGGTGTTAAAGGAAACCTGAACAATGTGTCGGATTTGGAGGCCATTATGGAAAGAGGGAAGACCTTTAACCGGGAGATGCGTGAACTTGACGACCAGCAATGCCAGATGCGGGCCATTGGAACCGCTCACCTGACAAACATTATGAACGATTATGATTTGCTGCCCGTGCAAAACTTCAAATTCGGAAGTCATCCGGATGCTGACAAAATCCATGCGGAAGTATGGAAATCAAGGTTTACACAAGGTGTCCCCGACGGCTGCTGGATAGGTTGCAACATGTCGTGTGCTAAAGGCGTTGACAACTACAAACTCCGCACAGGCCCATATAAGGACTCCAGCGTCATTGTTGACGGGCCTGAGTACGAATCTACTTCTTCATTGGGATCCATAATGGGCATCTTCAATCCCGACTTCACCATAGAAACAAACTTTTATTGTGACACTTACGGTATCTGCACTATTTCATGGGGAACCATCATGGGCTTCGTTATGGAATGTTTTGAAAACGGCATCCTGAATGAGGAGCGTACCGGAGGCCTTAAACTGAATTTCGGCAATGCCGATTCGGCCATGGAACTTCTGCACCAACTGGGAAGAGGTGAAGGATTCGGAAGGATTGCCGGACAGGGGGTCAGAAAAATGAAGAAGTTATTTGCTGAAAAAGGATGGGGTGATCCTCAGTTTATGCAGGATATCGGAATGGAAAACAAAGGGCTGGAGTATTCCCAGTATGTTTCCAAGGAATCACTGGCCCAGCAAGGGGGATATGCCATGACCAACAAAGGGCCTCAACACGACGAAGCCTGGCTGATCTTTATGGATATGGT
>JAFGME010000061.1 GCA_016927695.1 Bacteroidales bacterium | reverse complement strand
TCCGGATCGACCATTGCATGGTCATTAGGCAGCGGCCAGCACGTCAGGATTTTGATTTACGATCTACAGGGCAGAATGGTGGCATCGCCGGTGGATGAGATGTTTCCTTCCGGGAACCATACTTTCGAATGGAAGCCGGAAGGCATTGGAAGCAGTCTGCCGGAACCCGGAGTGTATTTCCTCAGGCTGTCCACACCTTCGGCACAAAAGGTAATTAGGCTGATCAGGGAATAACTAACTACAACAAGCGTGGACAGTCATCTTGATCTTCTGACGATCATCGGAATTGCTTTTGCCCTTTCTCTGGATTCTTTTGCAGTGTCTGTGACCAATGGCATCATCATTAAAAAGCTTCAGTTCTTCAGTGCATTGAAGATCGCTTTCTTTTTCGGCGCCTTTCAGGCGCTGATGCCTTTGGCCGGCTGGGCCGCAGGGCTCACACTGAAGTCCTATATTCAACACCTGGATCACTGGATTGCTTTTGGTCTGCTTCTGATCATAGGCGGGCGTATGATTTTTTTTTCCTTTCAGAAGGAGAAAAGCAACGGCGCTGTCGATTGCCGGAACTTCTCCAATCTCCTCATGCTGTCCATTGCCACCAGCATTGATGCACTGGCCGTTGGCCTGAGTTTTGCCATGCTCGACCTCAATATTTTTTATCCGATTGCCATCATTGGAGGGGTTACCTTTGTGAATTGCCTTATCGGGATACACATCGGCAAAAAGATTGGCCACCTTTTGGGAAACAGGCTTGAGATTGCAGGCGGGGCCATACTCATCCTGATAGGTGTAAAGATTCTGGTGGAACACCTGATGGCAGGTATCTGATGACCCCTGCACCATGAGCAAAGGGTTACAGCCGGCAGTTTTTTACAGTAAGAGCAAATTCGGTATTTTTGCCTCATCAGAAAAAAACAAGATATGAGGGCAGTTATTCAAAGGGTGAGCAGGGCTTCGGTTACGGCCGGCAGCAGGAGCATTGCAGAAATATCGGAAGGACTGCTTGTTTTGCTTGGTGTTGAAGATGCCGATACAGCAGAAGATTCCGTCTGGCTGGCCGGTAAAATAGCGAGGCTCAGGGTTTTCAATGACCCTGAAGGAACCATGAATCTTTCCGTGGTGGAAACCTGCGGCGAATTGCTGGTGGTGAGTCAGTTCACCCTGCACGCAAGCACAAAAAAGGGAAACCGCCCTTCTTACATCAGAGCATCAAAGCCTGATTTTGCCATTCCCATGTATGAGCGGTTTATCGCTGACCTCGCAAAGGAATCCGGCATTCTTGTTCAAAAGGGTGAATTTGGAGCCATGATGCAGGTGGAACTTGTGAACGATGGACCGGTCACCATCATCATCGACACAAAAAACAGGGAGTAACCGGCCTGAACCTTTGCACCTGCATGGTTTTTCCATGCTGTTTCTTATCTGAATATTTTTTCAATTTCACCAGCATATTTGCCGGAGATAAAATTGCGTTTCAGTTTCAGGTTGGCCGTCAGCTCGCCCGACTGCACCGTCCATTCATGCCCGATGAGCGAAAACCTTGCGACCTGCTCAAATTTTCCGAAGTTACTGTTGATGTTTTCCACCTCTTTCATATATTTTTTCACCACACTTTGATCCTTAATGATTTCATTGTCAGTAACATAATGTACGCCATGGGTGTTACACCATGTTTTAAGGTGGTTAAAATCCGGAACGATAAGGGCGGCGGCGAATTTCTGGTTTTCCCCCATAACGAGCGCCGCATCAATAAAAGGAGATTCCACCAGTTTGTTTTCAATGTGCTCCGGGCTTATGTATTTACCCATGGCGGTTTTGAACAGCGCCTTTTTTCTTCCGGTGATCCACAGAAAACCATCCTCATCGGGATGGCCCAGGTCGCCGGTATGCAACCAACCCTCTTTGCTTACCGTTCCTGCAGTGAGTTCCGGATTCCTGTAATAGCCTGCCATGACGTTTGGGCCTGAGACAAGGATTTCACCGTCGTCAGCGATCCTGATTTTAACATTGCTGATGAGCTTTCCCACGGATCCGAACTTTCTGCCACCGGGGGTTTTGGTGTTCACAGCGATCACAGGGGAGGTTTCCGTCAGGCCATAACCTTCCAGTATATCGATCCCCGCTGCGGTGAATATCCTTGCAAGCCTTGGCTGAAGAGCCGCCCCGCCGGAAACAATCATGCGCAGATTCCCTCCGAGGGCCTCTCTCCATTTTTTAAAAACCAACCTGTTGGCAAGTGCGAGTTGAAATCTGTAAAAAGCGCTTTTTCCTGAAAGTTCAAAATTCAAACCCAGGTTGACTGCCCAAAAAAACAATGCCTTTTTTATCCCCTTCAGCTTCCGGCCTGTCGCCAACATCTTATCAAACACTTTCTCCAGCAAGCGTGGCACCGTGGTGAGCATTTCGGGTTTGACCTCTTTCAGATTGTCGGCAATGGTACCCATGTTTTCGGCATAATAGACCGAAACTCCCAAATACAGGTAAACATACAGGTTTGTCCTTTCATAAACGTGGCTTACAGGCAGATAACTCAGGCTGCGGCAGGTCTCATCCAAAGGGAAGACAGGATACAGGGCCATTACATTGCTGAGTATGTTGCTGTGTGTCAGCATAACGCCTTTGGGATTTCCGGTTGTTCCTGAAGTATAGATCAGTGTGGCTATATCTGATGGTTTTACGCTCCTTTTGATCGTTTCCAGCTCATCCGGCCTGGGATGTTCTTTGCCCGATGCAACCCATTCATCGAGAGATGCCTCAACTCCGATCTTGCGGATGGTGAGGATCTCCTTTATGTCCGGGATCTCCGGAAGGAGGTGAGATATTTTTCCCAGCAATTCCTTCCCCGAAACAAAAACCAGTGTTACACCCGAATGGCTGAGGATAAATCTGTAATCCGATTCACTGATGGTGGGATAAATGGGAACATGAACAGCTCCGGCCATCAGCACGGCCATATCAATAAAGTTCCACTCCGGCCGGTTGTTTGAAATGGTGGCAATTTTGTCGCCTTTTGTAATTCCGGCATTTAGCAGGGCATAGGCCAGGTTTGTTGAAATCTCAATATATTGGTCAATGTCATATTTTTGCCATACCCCCGCTTCTTTTCCGGCCAACAGGTCGGGCTTGGTCGTGAAATTTTCCTTGTAGTAATTCAGAAGATCAAAAATTCTTGTGACTTCCATGATATTGAAGTTCGATAAAACTAACCGAACTGTAAAAGTAGCAAAAAGTCCTATACCGGTTGCCGCCGGTTATTTTCTGTTAAAAAAGTAAGAGCCGGCCTGAGCGGTGGGCATGATCACAAGGTCGTTGATGTTCACATGAGGAGGAAGGTTTGCCACAAAAAACACCGCTTCGGCTACATCTTCGGCTTTCAGGGGCTGATAGCCCTCGTACACTTTTTTTGCCCGTTCCCTGTTTCCTTTGAACCGGACTTCAGAGAATTCGGTTTCCACCGCACCGGGGGCTATCTGCGACACTTTGATCCCGAATTTCATCAGATCGATGCGCATGGCCCTGGTCAGACCGTCAACGGCATGCTTGGTCGCGCTGTAAACATTGCCGTTGGGATACACCTCTTTGCCGGCAATGGAGCCGATGTTTATGATATGTCCTTTCTGACGGCCGGCCATGATCTCTGACACCAGACGCGTTGTGTACAGCAACCCTTTGATATTGGTATCCACCATGGTATCCCAGTCGTCCGGATTGCCTTCATGAATGGGTTTCAGGTCAAGTGCAAGCCCCGCATTATTGATAAGCAGGTCAATTTCTTTCCATGCGGCCGGTAAAGAACAGATGGCATTCATTGCCTCTGTTTTTAATGAAACATCATATTGCAATGCCAGGACATGGGCGCTGCATGATTTCTCTATCTCCTCTTTCAGGCTGGCAAGCCGGTCTGCCCTTCTCCCGGTTATGATCACATCATAGCCGTTTGCTGCAAGTTTTTCGGCACATGCCCTTCCGATTCCGCTGGTTGCTCCTGTGATCAGTGCGATTTTTGCCATATTGTTGTTTTCAATTGCTTTATTGATATCGTTATTTTTCAAATATTTTTGCCCTGATCCATTCCCTGGCATTCACGAAGGCCTCAATCCACGGAGAAACCTCATCCTTTTTCCTGTCCCCGGGGTAAAATGGCCATTGCCATGGCATGACGGCCCTTTCCAGGTGGGGCATCATGGCAAGATGTCTTCCATCAGCGGAACAAATAGCAGCGGTATCATAAGCTGAACCGTTGGGATTGCCGGGATAGCTGTCATAGCTGTATTTTACCGGAATGTGATAACTGCTTTCTTCAGCGGGAAGCACGATCCTGCCTTCTCCATGGGCTACCCATATACCCAGTCGCGAACCTGCCATAGATTGAAGCATAACCGAATGATTCGGCAAGATATCAACATTGATGAAGGCAGATTCAAATTTACCTGATGCATTATGGGCCATAACCGGTTTTAATTCAGGTCCCGTATTAATCAATCCCAGTTCCACCATAAGCTGACACCCGTTGCAGATGCCCAGGCTCAGGGTATCTTCACGCGAATAGTAATCTTCGAGAACTTTTTTCGCAGTATCATTGAACAGAAAGGCTCCGGCCCAGCCTTTGGCCGATCCCAGCACATCTGAATTGGAAAATCCACCGGTAAATACGATCAGGTGTATCCCGTTCAGTTTTTCCCTCCCTGAGATCAGGTCGGTCATGTGTACATCCTTAACATCAAAACCGGCAAGAAACAATGAATAAGCCATTTCCCGGTCGCCGTTCACCCCTTTTTCCCTGATGATGGCGGCTTTGATTCCTGTCATACTCTGCCGTCCGGGCTGCAGTCCATATCCCGATGCTTTGCCCTTGAAAAGAGGTGAAAAATGGTAATGCAGGGGTTGTTTTTTATAATTCTGATATCTCTCCAGGGCCTTATCTTCACCCGACTGTTTTTTATCGAGGAGATAAGAGGTTTTATACCATACATCCCTGAGCTTATCTATGTTGAAATCATGTACACTGCCCGCCTGATGTATCCTCAGCCTGCGCGACAATGCAGGATGGCCAATCCGGCTATAGGCCACCCCCTTTTGTTTCAGAATGGCTGGAACATCGCTGGTTTCGGCCACCTGAATGACAATGCCCGGATTTTCACTGAAAAGGATTTTAACAATATCTTTTTCTGATATTTCGTCCAGACTAATCTCCAAACCCAAATGGTTGGTCGCAAAAGTCATTTCAAGCAGGGTGGTGATCAACCCTCCTGAGGAAACATCGTGACCTGCAAGTATTTTTTCTTCCCTTATAAAATCCTGTATGATATTGAAAACCTTCCTGAATCCGGCAGGATCTTTAACGGTGGGGGGGCAATTTCCGATGGCATTCAATGTAAGGGCAAAGATGCTTCCATCCGGTTTAAAATCGTCAAAGGACAGGCCGATATACAGCAACATTGTGTCGGGCACCTGTTGCAGCACAGGCCCGACTGTTTTTTTCAGGTCAGAGACTTCAGCCGCTGCCGAGATGATGACGGTACCAGGGGAATAGACCAGGTCATCCTTGTATTTCTGTGTCATAGACAGGCTGTCTTTCCCGGTGGGGATATTAATCCCCAAATCCATGGCAAACTCAGCGGCGGCTTTAACGGCTTTGTAGAGCCTGGCATTTTCGCCGGGATTCCGGGCGGGCCACATCCAGTTTGCGCTGAGGGATACGCTTTTCAGTTTGGACGGCAGAGGCGCCCAGATGATGTTGGTGAGGGCCTCTGCTACTGACAGCACCGATCCTGCAGCAGCATCTGCCAATCCGGAAACCGGGGCATGACCGATGGCTGTTGCAATCCCTTTTTCCCCTGAGTAGTCAAGAGCCGCTATTCCCAGATTATTCAACGGAAGCTGCAAAGGCCCGGCAGTCTGTTGCCATCCAACCTTTCCGGTAACCGACCTGTCCACCTTGTTGGTCAGCCAGTCCTTGCATGCCACAGCCTCTGTCTGCAACACATCGGAAATGTATTTGTTCAGGGAGTTGACGTCATAGGAGGGTTCGGCGAAGTCTTCCTTCAGGGTGATGTCGGAAAGGACGGTTTTCGGAGGGCTTCCGAACATGTCGGTGAGTTCAAGGTCAAGAGGATTACTGCTGCCCTCATTGCCCACAAAAGTAAACCTTCCATCGCCGGTTGTTTTACCGACTACATACATTGGGGCCCTTTCGCGGCCTGCAATACGCCGAAGGAGGGCAAGGTCTTTTTCCCTGAGCACAAGCCCCATTCTTTCCTGCGACTCATTGCCGATGATCTCCTTTGCCGAAAGTGTCGGGTCGCCGATGGGCAGCTTACTTACCTCAATGATGCCGCCGGTCTCTTCCACCAGCTCAGAAAGCGAATTCAGATGGCCGCCCGCGCCATGATCATGAATGGTAACTATGGGATTATTATCCGACTCTGCCAGTGCCCGGATGGCATTGGCCACCCTTTTCTGCATTTCAGGATTGGAGCGTTGCACGGCGTTGAGTTCGATCCGGTTTCCATATTCGCCTGTGGCAACAGAAGAAACGGCTCCTCCGCCCATGCCAATCCTGTAATTGTCGCCTCCCATCACGATGATGAGGTCGTCCTTTGCAGGTTTGTCTTTTATACTGTCTTCCTTCCTGCCATATCCGATGCCTCCTGCCAGCATAACCACTTTATCATAGCCGTATTTCCTGGAAGAAGTGAAATGCTCAAAAGTAAATACGCTACCGCAGATCAGGGGCTGGCCAAACTTATTTCCGAAGTCGCTCGCCCCGTTGGAAGCCTTGATCAGTATCTCTTCCGGCGACTGGTACAGCCATTTTCTCGGTTTGGTGTGTTTTTCCCATGAGCGTGTTGGTTCGAGCCTTGGAAAGGAAGTCATGTACACTGCCGTTCCTGCCAGCGGAAGACTGGCCTTCCCACCCGCCATCCTGTCGCGTATTTCACCTCCTGTACCTGTGGCTGCGCCGTTAAAAGGCTCAACTGTGGTCGGGAAATTATGGGTCTCTGCTTTGAGGGATAAAACAGTTTCGATCTCTTTCATTATAAAAAAGTCCGGTTTGTCCTGAGAGACAGGTGCAAATTGCATAACAACAGGTCCTTGCAGAAAAGCAACATTGTCCTTATATGCCGAAACGATGAAATTCGGGTTCACCTTCGCAGTTTTTTTTATCCAGTCGAAAAGGCTTTCCTCCATTTCCTGGTCGTCGATGATAAACTTGCCGTTGAATATCTTATGACGGCAGTGTTCCGAATTGACCTGGGAGAAGCCAAAGACTTCACTGTCGGTAAGTTTTCTTTCTATTTTCCGTGAGAGGTGTTCAAGGTATGCCACTTCATCCTCATTGAGGGCAAGGCCTTCGGACCGGTTAAATGCCCGGATGTCATCCACGAAGATCACTGGATCGGCCTTTTTATGGGTGGTGAACAGTTCCTGATCGAGCCGGTTGTAGGTTGCCTGAAGCATCGGGTCATAAGCCGCATCTCCGGAAGATGACCGGATAAAAACTTCAATCCTTTCGATTCCTTTGATTCCCATATTTTGTGTGATCTCCACTGCATTGGTGCTCCAGGGGGTGATCATCTCTTTCCTTGGTCCGATAAAAGCGCCCGGGATTTCAGGGGTCAGGATGATATTCGCACCCTGAAACAGCCACTTCAACTTTAAAAGATCGTGCTGTTCGGGTTCATGTCTGAATCCTGCAGCATAGTAAACTTTTCGGTCCAGCGAGAAAAACCTGATCATAATATGAAGTTTTCGTGAATTGTTATATCAGGGCAAAAATACAAATCCGGGTCAAAAGTGCCGGGTAAATAATTTAGCCTTTTTCAACACAATTATTTCTAATTTTGGCGTTAGGATGAAACAGGTGTTCACTTACCCGTGTTAATTTATGGAAATATCTTCGTTTTCCGGTGAAGCGGCACATCATGCCGACTTGCTTTCCACCGTATCGATTTTCAGCGAAACGGAGCCTGCCATACTTGAAAAGATTGCAGGTTTACTCAGGGAGATCAGAGTTAAGAAAAGTCAGCAGGTTTTTGGTAAAGGAGACCAGGGGGATGCGATGTTCATCGTCAAATCAGGACGACTGAAAGTCCATGACGGTACCCATGTGTTGTCGAGGCTTGAAGCAGGGCAGGTCTTTGGCGAATATGCCCTTTTTGACAATGAAACCCGCTCGGCTTCGGTCACTGCAGAGGAGCCTTCAGTATTGCTCGCTTTGCCGCAGGATGATTTTTATGCCTTGCTTGCGGATAAAAAGGATGTGATTCAGGGAGTCCTCCGGAAGGTGATACAGAGAATCAGGGAGATGAATGAACTGGAAGCCAAGCTTGCCAAAAGTTATCTTAAGATCCAAAAACAGAAAAACGAGATCGGTGAGCAACATCAGAGTATCCTTGAAAAGAAAAAGGAACTGGAGAAAAAAAACAAAGACCTGCAGGAACTGAACCGTGAAAAGAACCAACTGATCAGTTTTGTTTCACACGGGCTCAGGAACCCGCTGACCAGCAGCCTTTGTGTGATCGACCTGCTGGAAGAGGAAATGAAAGACTGTTCAGGTGAAATGAAACAGTATATTAACCTTATTCACAGCAGTTTAAGGAGAATGAACAGCCTGATCAACCAAACCCTTGATATCGATACGATTCAATTGCAGAGAAGCAATATCAGGACGGACAGGGTCGACCTTTTCTCCCTGCTTAAGGAACTCAAGGAAAGTTTCAGATACACCTTGTCGCTGAAAAAGCTAAATATCCACCTCGACCTTGAGAAGGTTGTTGCCAGGGGGGACAAGAACTTCATGTATGTTGTTTTCGACAATTTGCTTTCCAACGCAATAAAATTTTCTCCGCCCAATAAAAACATATACATCACTCTGACAAGCAAAGACGGGAAGGCCAAAATCACCATCCGTGATGAGGGCCCCGGGATAAGCAACCATGCGCTGATGACCCTGTTTGACAAGCCGGAAACCCATGACAGGCCTTCCGACAGAAGCGGTCTTCTGATCACCAGGAAGTATGTGGAAGCCATGAACGGGGAGATATTATGCGAAAGCAGGCCCCATGAAGGAACTTCATTTACCGTATTTTTTGAAATATAAGAGTTGATTTCTTTTTGGCCGGCGGGCGCGGCAAAGAAAAGCGGAAACAGAACACTTACCATTTATCCGGTGTCACCCGTTTCATACCGGAAACTTTTTTAATTTTACCGTTTTCTGATTTTTTCTTGACTTTTTCATAGAATTGCCCTAAATTCGGTGCTTCAAATAATCTGAAAATATTTATAATTATGAGAAATTTTTTACCGTTGCTTGTTATTATTGCCTTGGGTGTCAGTGGTTTTGCCCAGCAAAGGGTCATGCTGAACAAGGAATTGCGTGACGTGGCTGTGGAGAAGGTTTACCACAGCTCTCTCGACCAGCCGCTCAATCTTTCAAAAGAAATGAATGTAAGCCCGGGTAACAGAGCCGTGGCTTTTGATGAATTTCAGATAGGCACCAGCTGGTTCGACCTTCAGACCAACAGCCTTACCCAGAACAGAATGGTAGTGTTCGACGATGGAACCATGGCGGCCGTCTGGACTTTGGGAATACAGTCGCCTCCCGCTTTTCCTGACAGGGGCACAGGATATAATTATTTCGACGGATCAGCCTGGGGTCCGCAGCCGACCACGAGGATTGAAACCGACAGAACCGGATGGCCTTCTCTGGCCCCTTTCGGCGAGGATGGTGAGATCGTATGCGCCCATATTTCAGGAGGCGCCGGTGAAGGTTTGATCTTCAGCAAGAGAGATACAAAAGGCAGCGGCGCCTGGGAGGAATTCTTTTTCCAGGGCCCTGCCGGTTGGGAAAATGTGCTTTGGCCCCGAATGGTCACTTCGGGTGCAACCCACAATGAAATTCATGTGATCGTGCTGACCGCTCCCACAGGGAACGGAGGATCGCCATACAACGGACAGGACGGGGCCATGCTGTATTCACGGTCGACTGACGGAGGCGCCAACTGGGATATCGTTAACCAGTCGTTTGATCATCTGGATGCAGACAATTATACTGCCATCCGGGGCGACAACTACATGTGGGCCGAACTTAGGGCCAACACCCTCGCCTTTATGATTGCAGACCCCTGGATGGACCTGGTGCTGATGAAATCTTCCAACAACGGCGACTCATGGGAAAAAACAGTGGTCTGGGAACATCCATATCCCTTTTTCGACTGGAATGTCACTGTAACCGACACTTTTTACTGCCCTGATAACTCCGGCGGTCTCGCTTTGGACGACGACGGAATGGCACATATTGTCTTTGGAATCGGAAGGGTGGCCCATTTTGAAGTGGGAAACACATACACTTTCTGGCCCTATACTGACGGCATTGCCTACTGGAATGAAACCATGCCCTCTTTCTCTGCCAACCATCATGCATTAGACCCCTGGGGGCATCCCCAGTCGGAACTGACTGTTGATTACAACCTTGTCGGGTGGATGCAGGATGTAGATAACAACGGAACCATTGATATCCTTCCCGAAATGATGTCGTACCGCGAACTCGGTATGTCTACCATGCCTGAAATAGTGATCCACGATAACATTGCCAACCTGATTTATGCCTCCACTACCGAAGGATATGAAAACGGGGTCTATAACTTCAAACACCTATGGGTACGTACTAAAATAGGGAGCAACTGGGAGAACCTTTTCACCGACCTGAACACCGACCTGGTGCATATCTTCGACGAATGTATTTTCCCGCATACAGCTCCGGTAATGACCATGGAAGGTTTCGAACTAAACACACATCTGTTCTACAATATTGATTCTGAACCCGGCCTGGCCTGGAGCGAAGACCATGTCTGGCAGGAAAAC
Organism: Bacteroidales bacterium; assembly: GCA_016927695.1. GTDB lineage: Bacteria > Bacteroidota > Bacteroidia > Bacteroidales > JAFGHD01 > JAFGHD01. The sequence goes on along the minus strand of JAFGME010000061.1, from coordinate 2,976 downwards.
AAGATGGTATATTTGAAATACCCGATTTTTTATGAAGGAATTTCCGACCCACAGGGAAATACAATACACCTCGAAATTGAAAAAGTGTATCCCAATCCGGCGGCCATGAATGTTTATCTTGATGTCAGATTGTCTGAAACCCTTCCGGTAAAAGCCTGCATCATCGACCTCACCGGGCAGGTCATGAGGGAAAAGGATTTCGGGATGATTAAAAAAGGAAATGCCCATCTGCAAATGAGTGTAAAACAGGTGCCCCAGGGTATTTACTTTCTGAACCTGAAAGCCGGCCAGGCCAGCCTTACCCGTAAGTTGATCGTTCAGGGCGAAGAATAAAACGTCACTTTGCAAATTATTGTATTTTTGCGATTGAAAGAAAATAGAATAGCAATAATAAATTTTTTAAAACACACATTATGAGAAAAGTATTACTTACGCTGCTGATATGCAGTTTTGGTGTTGTAGTTTTTGCCCAGCAGAGGGCTGTTCCTTCGAAACAATACAGAAACATTATGCTTCAGAAGGAATACACACAACCCGTGAAAGGAACGGGAAGCATGGATAACCAGATCCTGCCTGCTTATAAAAATGCCAACTTCTTCACTGAAGAGGAAATAGGTAAAACACAATACGATCTCCAGACCAACCAGATGACACAGAACCGTGTTTACCTGTTTGATGACGGAACAATAGGGGCTACCTGGACACAGGGCTTTGATCCCCCAAGCTGGAACCTGAGGGGAACAGGGTACAATTATTTCGATGGCACTGCCTGGGGCCCGATCCCCACCGACCGCATTGAAGACGAATGGAGCGGATGGCCGTCATACGTCCCTGTCGGGGAAGACGGGGAGGCCGTTGCCAGCCATTCCTACGTGGATGGAATTCTTTATTATTCAAGGCCGACCAAAGGGACAGGCGCCTGGACAGAGGGGCTCATTGCCGGCCCTGCCGGTGCCGAAGACCTCTCATGGCCCAGGATGTGGACCAGCGGGGTCAACCGCGAAATAGTACACGTCATCAGCGTGACCTATGTGACTTATAACGGTCAGGCCAATTGCCTTCTTTATGCCAGATCGGAAGACGGTGGAAATACCTGGCCGGTCATCAACCAGCCTTTCCCCGATTTGGATGCCAGCAACTACACCGAAATCGGGGGCGATAATTATGCTGTCGCCGACCTGAGGAACGGTACCTGTGCTTTCATCGTCGGCGATCAGTTCATGGACCTGGTGCTGATGAAATCCACCAATGATGGCGACACATGGCAGAAATCCATTGTATGGGAGCATCCCTACCCGATGTGGGACTGGAATACCACCATCACCGATACATTTTACTGCAATGACGGCAGCGCTGCCATTGCATTGGACAATACAGGAAAAGCACACATCACATTCGGCCTGAGTCGTGTGATGCACCTGGAAGCCGGCACTACTTACAACTATTTCCCGTTTGTCGATGGAGTGGTGTATTGGAACGAAGATATGGCCCCATTTTCCAATCACCTGCATGCCCTTGATCCTTACGGCCACCCCAGTTCTGAACTTATTGAGGATGTCAACCTGGTTGGCTGGTCGCAGGACGTTGATCAGAACGGCACGGTTGACCTGCTTTCAGAAACACTCTCCTACAGGACCATCGGGCTTTCAACCATGTCGAATGTTACCGTGGATGAAGCCGGAAATGTTTTCCTTGCTTATGCATCCTCCACCGAAGGATATGACAATGGAACGGTCAACTATAAACATATCTGGGTAAGAGCCAGGAACGTTGCCGGGGAGTGGCAGAACTTTCTGGACCTGGATGAAGGACTCGTCCACATTTTCGATGAATGTATCTACCCCACATGGTCGCCCACCAGTGACAATAATAATGTGTATATGATATACAACATTGATGCCGACCCGGGTTTAGGCCTTGATGATGACCATCCCTTCCAGGAAAACAGGGAATTTTTTATTGCCATTGATAAATCAGAGCTCAACATCACTTCCGGAGCGGTTGAAACAGAAAAACCCAACTTCAGGGTTTCGCAGAATTACCCCAATCCTTTCGGCGGCATGACCACAGTTTATGTAGTCCTTGATGAGCCTTCCACAATGGCTTTGGAAGTGCATAATATGATGGGGCAACTGGTTTATTCGATACCTGCCCGGGATTATTCTGCCGGTAAAAATGAGTTGATGATCGATGGCCGTGAATTTTCCAAGGGTGTGTATTTCTACACCATTAGTGTTGGCAGTGAAAAGGTTACACGCAAAATGATAGTGGAGTAAGCGAATAAGGAATGCGATATAGATCCCGCCGCGCTCATAGCAGGCGGGATTTTTTTTTTTGAAAGACAGGGAATGCTTGTTTTTCTCTATTTTTGCCGTATCAATTTCAGAAGAAAAAATATACGCTGATGATTGAAACAATAAAAATAGGTACCCTCCGCTGGCATCATATTCTGAATCCTTCGGAAGACGACCTGAAATACCTCAGCGATACTTTTCATTTTCACCCCCTTGATATTGAAGACTGCCGCAGTAACTACAACCAGAGGCCCAAAATTGACATCTACGATGATTATTATTTCATAATACTTCATTTCCCTTTCCTGGATAAAAACAATAAAGTAATGAAAACCAGGGAGGTAAAGATTTTCTGGGGGGAGGATTATATCATCACCATCGGGAAATCGCATTGGGTGGTGACAGAAATGTTCAAGGAATTCAAAGAGAAAGAGGAAAGGAAAGAAGAGATTGAGGTGGGTACGAGCGACACCCTGTTATATCTTATCCTTGAAAGGCTCATGAAAGAAAACCTTACCCTCATAAAAAGGGTTGGGGATGACGTTGAATTAGCCAACAGAAAGCTTTTTGAAAAGAGGGCAGAGAAAACCATTGAGCAGATATCCATCACCCGGAAAAACATCATTTTGCTCAACACCATTTTCAAGCCGCAACTTCCTCTCTTCGGGAAGTTTGAATCCGG
>JAFGME010000008.1 GCA_016927695.1 Bacteroidales bacterium | reverse complement strand
TTTCAGAGCTTGCCCAAAATTACCCGAACCCCTTCAGCAATGAAACAACCATAGAATACAGGCTTGAATACGGGGCACCGGTGGCTCTTGAAATCAATGACCTGAGCGGCAGAACCGTATACGTTGTAAATGAAGGGATCAAGCCTGCAGGAAATCATTCTGTGGTAATAAGAAAAACCGACCTGGAGGCCGGTTTCTACTATTATACCCTAAAGGCTGGCGATTTCCTGCAAACCAAAACAATGATTGTCAGGTAACTTATAAAGGCGCATGGCTGCGTCGCTACTGGCAGGCGTCATTGGCTGATCCGGGAGTGCCAAGATCCCCGGTATTGTAAACAGAGGTGGATTTACACCAGGAAGTTCCCAATACTGCATCTGCAGGATTCATCAGCGTGGGGTTTAAACTTATTGAAGCCCCTGTCCCTGAAGGGAATCCTGCACCGTAGCCGACTGAGAAAATCAATTCGCCGGGATTGGTTTCCGTACCCTCTCCGTAAATTGACAGGACAGCCCCTGTGTTGGAGAGTGTTATGGCAGTTCCGTAAACATAACTGTTGGCAGCATTTGAAGCCAGTGCGGTACGAGCTAAAACGAAATAATCGCCCGGCATCAGTACAATGGAATCGTTTATGGTGTGCCAGTTTGTTTCGTCCCTGCCCAATATCAGGTTTTGCAGGTTAATTTCCTGGTCTGAATTATTATATATCTCAAACCATTCGCCTTCCGTATCTGACAGGGCTGACGGGTCGTACATGATTTCAGTGATCAGCAGGTCACCATATCCGATATTGCCGTCAGGCAGACTGTCGGTATCTTCATTTATCCCGACAATCTCAATCGGCACCTCCGTTCCGTCAAGCAGTATCAGGAAGCTGGCCATGCCCTCATTAATCGATGCATCGACAGAAATCTGGTAATGACGGTTTGCGAGTGGAGCAGGTATATTGCCAGAAAGCGATCGGTTGACTACCGATCCGTCGGGTTTCAGATAGGAAAGCTCCACCAAAATATCAAGCGGGGATGTTTGAAAATAACCCAGGCGAGTTTCTGTTTTTGAGAACACCAGGGAGCCTAGTTCCGAAGATACCGTTGCTGAATAATCCGCAAAACTGCTTTGAATGTTTTCGGAATACTCAACCGATACAATGGTATTGGAAAGCCGGCAATTGATCTGGACCGACTGCTGCGTGTTGCTGCTTACGGTAAAGACCTCCGAAGCACCATAATAATAGGGATTTTCAAAGGCGGCCGGGAGATTATTACCAGTATGTGCCTCAACATAATAATCCCCTGTAGCAAGCTCAATTGTGTCGGGCATTTCCATTGCATTGGCAAAATTCATTGCAGGCGTGCCGTCGGCCCTGAAAATAAAAACCTGGATGTCGGATAAAAGCGGAGTTGATTTCGACTGGCCGCCTATCTCATGAATGTTTAGATACAAACCGACGTCGATGTGAAGGCTGCCGGTTTCGTTATTGTTTTTGTAAATGTCTCTTTCACAGGAAATAGAGACAAGGGTAATTAAAAAAATTACTGAATAAAAGAGTTTTTTCATGATTAGATTTTTTGTGGTTAAATAATAATGACAGATTTAATCAAAGCTTATAAGCTGTAAGTATAGATGCATCGCGGTGAGGAAAATGGAAAATTCAGAGGCATTATTTTTCAAAAAAGATGGTTTTTAAAAAACTATCTTTAGACAGCTGAAAAATTCATCGACATGAAAAAATTCTTTTTACTCTTTCTGTTATCACCTTTTCTTTTATGCCAAACGCAGGCCCAAACCGCTGAAGATCTTTTTTCGTTCCTGGAATTCAGAAATGCCGGACCAACGCGCGGGGGCAGGGTAACCGCAGTTGCAGGCATTGAATCACGTCCTCATGAGTTTTACATGGGAGCCACAGGCGGTGGGGTATGGAAAACAACGGATTACGGCCAATCCTGGAGAAATGTGTCAGATGGATATTTTGCCACAGGATCAATCGGTTCAATAAGGGTGTCACAGCTAAACCCTGATATCGTTTATGTCGGAACCGGATCAGACGGGATAAGGAGCAATGTGATCATTGGAAAGGGTATTTACCGTTCAGATGATGCAGGAGAAAGCTGGAAATTCCTCGGTCTTGAGAATGCCGGCCAGATAGGCGCGGTTGAGATCCACCCCGTAAATGATGAAATTTGCTATGTTGCCGCCATCGGCAATCCCTTCGGTCCATCCTTTGACAGGGGGGTTTTTAAAACAGTTGACGGGGGCGAAACCTGGGAGAAAGTTCTTTTTATATCCGATAAAACCGGTGCCTGCGACCTTGAATTATGCCCTGATAATCCGGATATTGTGTATGCCTCTGTGTGGACAGTCGAAAGGAAGCCCTGGACCATAATTTCAGGATCTGAGGAAGGAGGCGTTTATAAGAGCATTAATGGTGGAATAAACTGGCAGAAACTTGGCGGCGGCCTGCCAACAGGCATTGCGGGCAAAAGCGACCTTGCCGTTTGCAAATCCAATCCTGAAAACCTGTATGTCCTGGCGGAAGCCGAAAAGGGACAGAACGGTCTTTATTTTTCATCTGATTACGGGGAGAATTTCACCCTTCTCAGTGATTATGCCCCTTTGCTTGACAGGCCCTTTTATTATTGCAATGTTGATGTGGATCCCGCTAATCAGGATATTATCTTTGTAAATTCCACTGCCTTTCATAAGTCTGTTGACAGGGGCAAAAGCTGGAGAAGGGCCTCCACTCCCCATGGTGACAATCACGATATGTGGATCAATCCATCCGATCCTGAAATCTTTATTCAATCCAACGACGGAGGGGCAAACATTACCCGGGATGGCGGAAGAACATGGTCGACACAAAACAACCAGCCAACCGCGGAATT
>JAFGME010000060.1 GCA_016927695.1 Bacteroidales bacterium | reverse complement strand
GGCGAATGTTACACTGAATCAGGGGATTACGATTTAGCCCTCACCGATTACACCACACTCATGTCTTTGGAACCCCAAAGTTTTAAACCCTGGTATTTCAGCGGCGGGGTGTACTTCCTGAAAGGTGAATACGATGTGGCCATACGCGAGTTCAACACGGCTTTGGAAATGAATCCTGATCACAGCTTTTCATACAACGACAGGTCGTCGTGCCATCTGAAAAAAGAAAACATTGACCTGGCCATCAGGGATCTGCTGACGGCCATCAGGCTCGATCCGGGGGTTGCCCTGTTTTACAGCAACCTGGGCAGCATTTACAGGAAAAAAGGAGAGTATGACAATGCCATCAAAGCATACAACAATGCCATCGGAGCCGAACCGGGTTATGTGGAAGCGCTCAACAACAGGGGAAGCCTCCTGATGGAAAATAAAAAATTTGAGCAGGCCATCTCCGACTTCTCCCTGGCCGTTACAACCGATCCGGAATACTACCCGGCCTACAACAACAGAGGAATAGCTTTTTTCCGGTTAAAGGAATACGAAAAAGCCCTTCAGGATTTCAGCAGGGCCATTGAACTGAACCCCGTGTATGAAACAGCCTATCTCAACAGGGGAATCGTCAGGGAAACCATCAGGGATGCCTCCGGATGCTGCCGGGATTATAAAAAAGCGGCTGAACTGGGCAATGAGTATGCAGTGAAATATTTACAACTTGAATGCAATGAGTAATCCGGAACGAATAACAAAATTGATCCTGTGGCCTGTTCTTATCCTTACCGGAATGGCAGTTGCAGGGCAAAACGTCGATTTTAAGACTTCCAGCTTTAAAGATCAGAAGGAAGAGTTGAAAAAAGTCATTGAAAAAATTGAAACTGCCGACCAATGGATGGAAAAAGGTTTAACCGCCCTGCTGAAAGATGAAGGTCATAGTTACAGCTTCATTCTCGCGCGGGATCTTTACCTGGAAGCCAATGCTTTCAACCCCAGCAATGCAGAACTCAATTATAAGATTGGAAAATGCATTATCCACACTTCTGAAAAAACAGCATCTGTTCCCTATTTTGAAAAGGCCATAGAACTCGACCCCGGTGTCAGCCATGAAGCCTTTCTCCTGCTGGCGAAGGCTTACAAATATGACTACCGTTTCGATGAAGCCGCGCAAATCCTGACAGGCCTGAAAAGCAGGCTCGGCGGCAAATATCTGGAGTTGTTTTCTCCTCTCATAAAAAAAGAACTGGAAGAGTGCAGCAACGCAATGCAGTTCATCGCCAATCCATCGAGGGTATGGCTTGACAAGCTGCCGGAAATCAACACAGTGTCCGACGACTACTCAGCGGGAATAACGGCTGATGAATCCATGATGGTGCTGAATTCAAGGCGGGAAGGTTCAACAGGCGGGGCAAAAAATGACAATGATGAATGGTTTGCAGATATTTATGTGAGCACAAAAACTGAACGGGGATGGACAGAGCCAAAAAAAATCGGTGAAGCATTGAACTCCGACGTGGATGATGAAGCCGTTGCCCTCTCGCCTGACGGGCAAATGATGTTCCTTGCCCGCGACAACACCGGCAACCTTGACCTGTACAAAAGCGAACTGAGAGGACAGAACTGGTCATCCCCTGTTGAACTCGCCCCTCACAGGATCAACAGCGAATACAACGAAAGCGGTGCCAGCTTTTCAGCCGACGGAATCAAAATATTTTTCGTTTCAGACAACCCTTACGCCAACAGGGGGGGCGCTGACCTCTATTTCAGCGGCAGGATCAACACACGTCATGTGGAGGAATGGGGCAATGCCTCCACCGTCGGCAAAGAGGTGAACACCCCCTATAATGAAGGCTCGGTTTTCATCCATCCGGATGGCAACACCCTTTTCTTTTCCTCTCAGGGTTTCAACTCCATGGGAGGGTACGATATTTTCAAATGCACCCGTCTTCCGGGCAGATGGTCGGAGCCTGTGAACCTTGGTTATCCTGTGAATACACCTTATGATGAAAAATACATCTCTGTTTCAGCCAGTGGAAAACACGGGTATGTTTCCTCAAACCGGAAGGAAGACAGTGAGGGCGGGTATGATATTTTCAGGGTGACCTTTCTGGGCCCCGAAAAACCAATGACCGTTGACCGGGAAGACCAGCTTATTTCAAGCATCACCCGCGGTATGCGTGACAGCAGACTCGAAGCCCCGGTGGAGATCGAGGCAAACCACCTTACCGTGCTGAGGGGCCATATTTTTGATGAGTTTACCCGCGAACCGGTAGAAGCTGAAATAGAAATCGTTGACAATGTGAAAAACGAAATCATCACCACCCTTGCTTCCAACAGCACAAGCGGCAAATTCCTGATTTCCCTTCCCGCCGGGATCAACTACGGTATCGCCATCAAAGCAGAGGGATACCTCTTCTATTCCGAAAATTTCGACCTGCCGGCGATGAGCGACTATCAACTCCTGACCAAGGACATCTTCCTGCAAAACATCTGTATCGGCTGCAAAATCATTCTCAGGAACATTTTTTTCGATACAGGAAAATTTACCCTGAAACCCGAATCCAATCCCGAACTGGAAAGGCTTTTCAAGCTGATGAACGATGTGCCCAGGCTGAAAGTAGAGATATCGGGCCATACCGACAACGTTGGCGGTGATGAAGCCAACCGGCTGTTGTCTGAAAACAGGGCAAAGGCAGTAGTCACATACCTTACCGGAAGAGGCATTGACCCCGGCAGGATAACATTCAGGGGGTACGGCCCTTCACAGCCTGTGGCTTCAAACGAAACGGCTGCAGGAAAACAACTGAACCGAAGAACCGAATTTAAGATTGTTGAAAACTAACCGTTGATCATGCTGATTTACCTGGTAGGATTCATGGGCTCGGGCAAAACGACAGCAGGCAGAAAGCTGGCCTCTGAATTAAATTATGCTTTCATCGATTTAGACCGGATGATAGAAGAAACCTACCAGATCAGCATACCCGGAATTTTTTCAAAATATGATGAGGATGCTTTCAGAATCATGGAAAGAAGTTGCCTTCACAAAACCTTTAAAGACAACAATGCCGTGGTTGCCACGGGAGGGGGAACTCCCTGTTTTTTCGACAACATGGAAAAAATCAACAGCACCGGAATATCAGTGTATATTGAAATGAGCGTCGAAGCCCTGGCCGCCAGGCTGAGGAATGCCAGAAAAAAACGACCGCTGATAGGTCAGTCTGAGGAAGAACTTGAAGATTTCATCCGTGAAAAACTTGAAAAAAGGAAAACATTTTACGAAAAAGCCCGGCTCAGGGTTGATGGAATTGACATAAATATTGACAGCCTGGCTGACAAAATAAAATCAATTGGAGAACACCGCCGGTGACAATCAAAAGAAATACAATTGTGGGAAAGACGACACAACCCCGCAAAAGCCATCAAAAACAACCGGCACACCGGTTTCCTGTTCACATTGGTTTGTTTACAAAATAACAGCCCCATAAACAGGCTGTGGAGTGAAATGTTTAATTTTGACGCTTTATTGAGCTAAATGGCACATTGGTTAAGGAGAATTCCGGTTGGGGGATATTTAATTGCTTTTGTATTGGTTTTACCTTTCACAGTGGTTGCAGGCGAAAAGAACGTTTTCAGTAAAACCAACAGCCACTCTTTTAAGGTCAGGTACGATAACAATCCGGTTTACCGCAGCCTTGACATCAACAACAATATCCTTGAAGAACTGGCCCGGATCACACTGAAAGACCCTTTTTCAGTCGAACTGGGCTACACCTTCAATGTGGTTCACAATATCGATCTTTCAGACCTCAACAACTATGTGGCAGGCTTCAGCATACGTGACCTGAGTTGCTATGGCGATATAAGCTACAAGGATTTTGACCTGTCGCCATGGCTCCTTCCCTGCTTTGCAAGCTTCAGGGCAAAAATAATCTGGAAAGAAAATCTGGAGATTGCCAGCTATGATTTCAGGGATGTGCCCCTGGATGAGAGTGGCTGCTTCAATGCCAGCTTTGTTTTCACCGACCTGAACGGCGGAAAAAATTATACCGCTGAAATTGACCATGTACAAATGACTTTCGAACCTGCAGTGGCTGAAAACCTGATATGCGCCATTCACAACATCAACGGGTTTTATGCTGCAAACGCCATTTTAAAGGAGATGCTCAATGAGATGGATTCCTTTTTCAAAAATTCCCGATTTAAAAAACCCGGCACTTTTATCGCTGCGTTTGACATGGAAAGAATCCTGGAACACATTGAAGATCAACATTTTTTATACAAACTCTCCATCCCTGAAAGGCTTGAGGAAACATTCACCGGGAACCTGAGCGCCGCCCGCTACAAACTGAATTCCATCATGCTTCATCTTCCGGACTTTTTAAAAACCCACTCCCGGCAGCCCCTGATATTCAGCGAACCGGTGGCTGATCTTTACATCCGGCGGGTGAACTCCTATTTCGAACATGCACAGAATATTGAATACGACTCCCGTGATTTCTTTTACCGCTGCGGCATGATGGGTTATCGATGCGTTTTCCTGAAAAAAATATCAAAACAACTGCTGGCAGAAAGGCCTTTTCAAAAAAGAAATCTCACCGCTTCTTTTTTTAATAACGTTTTCAAAGGGTACCTGACCAAAGCTCAGTATTATATCGAAAATCAAAATTTTAAAACAGCCTCTGACCTGCTTAAAAATGCAACCGGCCTTTATGATTTATCCGGAAAGCAAGGGTATCCTGTTGCCCTGAACACGATGCGGTCAAGGTCGGATTATGGCATTTACAATTCCTATCTTACCATAGCAGAGCGTGCAATACAGGCAGGCAATTACAATATGGCCGAGACCTATGTCAGAAGGGCTGATGAGTTCCAGAAAAGCAATGCAATAACGATTATCTCGGGGGAAGAGGTGAAAAGGTCTTACGAAAACCTCATCGACCTCTTTATTCAGAAGGCGGAAGTCTTTATGCAAAATGAAAAATACGGGGATGCTTTGTTCTGTTTTAATAAAACGGAAGAGTTGTCCCTGACAATTTCAAGGTTCAATTTTGATTATGCCATCGAACATGGAATCCTGGAAGCCAAAAACGGTTATTACTGCGACTTGCTCAACACAGCCTCCGGACTCATGAAATCAAACGATCCGTATATGGCAGAGTATTATTTTCTGCAGGCAAAGAACTACAGGGAGCAAAACAAAACCGTGATCAGGACCGTTGCCCTTGAAAAGGAGATTGAAAACAGCCTGGCCCAAAAAAAGTTTTATGATTTGTATTCAAACGGAATCCAATTGTTAGGCGAGAAAAACTATCTCACATCCCATGAATATCTGTATGAAGCCTGGCGGATGAAAGAACAATATGAATGGCCCGGCGCACCGGCGGTCATACCCCATCTGAATGAAACGGCAAAGTATGCCATCCTGAAACAAATTGAAAAAGGACAGGCGGCCATCATCAGCGACAGCGTTACCCTTGCAGAAGAACACCTCCACACTGCCCTGAAACTCATCGCAGAATTCGGACTTGTTGAAAGCCCGGAATTGAATGATGCCACTGATAATCTCAAAAATAAAATTGAAGCAAAAAAATGCCAGCAAAAGCAACTGATCATAGAAAAACTGATTCATGAAGCAAGGGTGGCATCCCTGAACATCCGGTATGCCGAATCCATGGATATTTTGAACAAAGCGCTGGAAATTTCCGCAAAATGTGTCAGTTGTGATTTTTCTGAAAGTGATTCAATAGTGCACGCCTCTGTCAACAGCATTATGCCTGCAGCCCTGTACCAGATGTCCTGCGAAGAGGCGGCTCATACGCTCGAAACCAATGATTTTACAGGCTTTGCCCATGCACTGAAAAGAATACTCATGATCTACGACGAACTGACTAACCGGGGCCATATCATTGAAAAAGCGCCTCTCAGCGCTCTGATCAGTGATCCATACTTTGAGAATAAACTCAGAATAAGCCTTGATCATTTCTTTACAGAAAACAACTTCGCAGGCTGCCTCGATATCCTGAAAATTTTCAGTAAGAACGGATACCCCCCCAGGGAATTTGCCGGGTTTCAGGAAAAACTGGCGGCATGCATGGCCAAAAACGATTTGCTTACCGGCCCGCCGGTGAACCCGGAACATAAACTCATGGAACACACAGGAAATTCAGAATGGTTCAGACCATTCAACAAAACTTATCTCGGAGCTTTCTGAACCCTGAAATATGAAAGTTATTCAGATTTTGAATGCTTTTAAATATTCATTCGTCGCAGCTTTCTCCTGTCATTGCTCACACCTCTTAACTGAACAAATGCATGTCTGCAATTTTTTTGGCGGTTTTGTGTTTGTTTTGTTATATTTGTGACAACTTTCTTAAAACAAACAGAAATAACTGAGATGAAGAAAAGACTACTTTTAATAAGCAATTCAACAAATTATGGGGAGAATTATCTGGAATGGCCCAAGCACCATATCAGTGATTTTCTTTCCAAAACAGGAGTTAAAAGGGCATTGTTCATACCTTATGCCGGAATAGCCCTGTCCGACCAGGGGATTGAAAGCTCCTACGATGCATACGAAGAGCGTGTTAACCGTGTGTTTAACGGGCTGGGGTATAATTTATATTCCATACACCGTGAAAGGGATCCAGTCCAGTCGATCCGTGATGCCCTTGCCATAGTGGTCGGAGGGGGAAACACATTTCACCTGGTGTATATGCTGCACGAACTGAAGCTGATGAAGCCCATCAAAGAAATGGTGGAATCCGGCACACCCTTTATCGGATGGAGCGCCGGGGCGAATATTGCCTGTCCCTCGATGAAAACCACCAACGATATGCCTGTTATCGAACCTCAAAGCATGTCATGCTTAGGGTTAGTACCCTTTCAAATCAACCCTCACTACCTCGATGCCAATCCCGAAGGGCATGGCGGGGAAACACGCGAACAGAGGTTGGAAGAGTTTATGGTGATCAATCAGAACATTTATATTGTGGGCCTGCGTGAAGGCACACTGCTCACTGTCGGAAACGGTAAAATCAGCCTGTCGGGCAAAAAACCAATGAGGGTTTTTAAAGCCGGAGAAACACCCAGGGAGTATTCCGGCGAAGATGATATCGGGTTCCTGCTGTAAATCCATTGCCCCAAATATCAGAACAGAGCAAAATTGGAAAACAAGGCATCAGATTTTTATAAGTTTGTTCTTGATGACCTGCCTGCCGGCTACGTGAAACTCCGGATGCGGAAAAACAACAAAGGCAGCATCAATGGCCTCGGAATCATAGAATCAAACCGGTATTTTTCCATGATCTCGGGCATAAAAAAAGAACATTTACCGGGCCTGGAATTACAAAACCTGCTCCCCGCCGTATATCAGAAAATCGTAGCCTTGTCAGCTTCAGACAAGGCTTTCTGTAATAACAGGCACAATACTTCCTTTGAGACAAAATCAGAAGCAAACGGTAAGTGGTACATGCTTACGCTTACCTGTTATGTTCCAGACCTTCTGGTAATGATCATCAACGACATTACCCAGAGAAAAAATGCAGAAAAGGAGCTAAAGAACAGTGAGCAAAGGTTCAAAAGCCTTTATGAAAACTCCACCATCGGCCTATACCGTACAACCCCTGAAGGCCAGATCATCATGGCCAATCCCGCACTACTGAAAATTTTGGGATATTCCGATTTAAAAGAATTGTTACTCAAGAATCTTGAAAAGGAAGGCTTCGACCCGGAATACCCAAGGAATCATTTTAAAAGTGTAATGGAGGCAGAAGGGGAAATCAGGGGACTGGAAGCGCAATGGACCAGAAAAGACGGTATACGGATATTCATCAGGGAAAGTGCAAGGGCAGTCAGAGACCGGTCCGGTAAAATACTCTACTACGAAGGCACTGTGGAAGACATCACCGAAAGAAAAATAGCTGAAATGCAGGTGTCCGAATTAAATGACATTTTTTTAGAGCTGGGCATCGACCCGCAATTAAATATTGATGTCATTGTCAGAAAAGCCTGTAAAATTCTTAAAGGATATTTTTCGATTTATATGCAGGTCGATCTGAACGGGGAAAAAGCCGAAGTCATGTCCTCCCATAATGCACCGCCTTCCATTCTACCCTGCCTTCCGGATTTTTTCGACAGGCTGTCAGGCATTGAAACAGATGGTGCACGGGAATACTTACCGGCGAGCGTTGTAAAGACGGGAAGCGCCGGATTTCAGAAAGAGTGTGCGGAAAAATCCTGGATCGCATGCAGTTTCTCTGTAGATAGAAATGACAGAAAACTCATGTGTGTATTTTTCGATGCCGAAAAACTTTTTACCCCGACAGAGAAAAAAATCATATCCACCCTGTCAAAAGCGCTTTCACTGGAAGAAAAGCTGAAAAAAGCAAAAACCGAAACAGAGCATGCCAACAAAAGTAAAAATCAATTCCTGGCCAATATGAGCCATGAAGTGAGAACCCCGCTTCATGCCATACTCGGCTTTTCTGAAATGCTTTCAGCATCAGAGGAAAACCCCGGCAAAAAACAAATGATAAGGTTCATTGAAAACTCAGGCAGCCAGTTGCTTTACCTTATGAACGACCTGCTGGACCTCTCCCAGATTGAGGCGGGAAAAGTGAAAGTGGAACTTGGTAATTTTAACCCCGCAGAACTCGTTATCGAATCCCTCGGTTATTTCCACAAACAGGCTGAAGAAAAGGGAATCACCCTGAAGCTTGACATGAGCGCCTGGACAAAAGTAACCGTAAACAGCGATCCTTATAAAGTAAGGCAAATCGTGGTGAATCTTGTGAGCAATGCCATCAAATTCACCGACAGAGGATCGGTTACGGTTACGATGAGCAACACTCCCTCAAAGGGAAATTTTACCGATTGTTACATTGAGGTGTCGGATACAGGCAAAGGCATTGATCCAAAGTATTTTGCGATTATTTTTGACGAATTCAGACAACTTGAAAACTACCTTACCAAAAAGGAAAAAGGCGCCGGATTAGGTCTTACCATTGTGAAAAAACTTGTCGAACTCCTGAACGGAACCATTGAGGTAGAGAGCGAACCCGGCAAAGGAAGCAGTTTCGTGGTGAAACTGCCAATGCAAATCTCAGTAAGTCAAATAAAACAACCCATGGAACAAAAACAGGAAAAGCCATCCCAAAAAGCGATAAAAATTTTATTGGCGGAGGATAATCAACCCATCCGGTTTTTAATCAAAAGCTATGGAAAATCAAGAGGCTGGAATATCACCGAGGCAGTCAACGGAAAGGAAGCGCTGGAATCCTTTGGAAACCAGGAATATGATATTATTCTTATGGATGTCCAGATGCCCGTAATGGATGGTTATCAGGCCACTTCCCTTATCAGGGAAAAAGAGAAACAGACCGGACAACACACCCCGATACTTGCACTAACGGCCAATGCCGGTAAACCTGATATGGAAAAATGCTTTGAAGCCGGGATGGATGATTACCTGGCCAAACCTTTTGAAAAGCAGGATTTGATTGATAAAATAACAGCCCTGGTAAATAGCGGCGCATAATCCTTTTTCCGCAAAGGGTCACTGCGACATCCTCTGCCTGAGATGGTCCATCATCCCGGCCAGGTCTGCGGGATGAAACCAAACCATACTCTCATCCTTTTTAAACCAGGTGAGCTGCCGCCTGGCATAACGCCTGGTGTTGGTCTTGATTTTCCCAACCGCCACATCCCAGGTTGATTCTCCGTCCAGGAAGGCAAATATCTCCTTGTAACCCACTGTGTTCAATGCATTCAAATGACGTTGCGGGAGCAATGACCTCACCTCTTCAGGCAATCCGGCCGATATCATTTGATCCACTCTTTCTTCAATGCGTGCAAAAAGCTCCTCCCTTGGCAGGTTCAACCCGATTTTAATACAAATAAAATCCCTTTGCATAAACTCCTTTCTCCTGAATGAAGAATATGGATGGCCGGTGACAACACTTACCTCGATTGCCCGGATTAACCTGTTTGGGTTATTGAGATCAACCGTCCGGTAATACTCAGGATCGAGTTCAAACACCCTCTGCTGTAAATACTTAAGGCCGTGTTGATAAAAGTTCTCTTTGATCTCTTTCCTGAGATACATGTCCGGATCCGGAAGCCTGTCAATCCCACGGCAAACGGCATCGATATAAAGGCCGGATCCGCCTGCCATGATTATTTTATCAGCCACTGCGTAATGATCTTTCAGGAATCCGAGAACATCCGATTCAAAGGCAGAAACATTGTAATAATCATGAACTGAAAGGTTGCCGATGAAATGATGCTTAACACTCTTCAACTGCTCAGGCAGGGGCGAAGCGACACCTATCTTAAGCTCCCGGTAAAACTGCCGTGAATCGGCTGAGATGATTTCCGTTTGAAGAACCTTTGCCAGCTCAATGGCAACACTGGTTTTGCCAACCGCAGTAGGCCCGGCAATTATGATCAGGAATTTTTTCAAGAAAAGCAAATTAATACCTAATCGTCAAAACCATCGCCTTCCATTGCATCGTCATCGCCATAATCATAGGTTCTTTTCAGGATATCGTTAAAATCGTTCAATAACTTCCGGCTGAGCTCCTCCTCATGGGCCATGTGCCCCACTTCGTCAGGTAACAACACCAACTCCCCTTTTTTCATGGAGCAAAGCGGATACCTGGTCTTACTGTCAGGCTTCTTAATATTGATCAGCTCAATAAAAAAAGTATGCATATTAAGAAAGTCGTATTCATAAAGCAATCTCTGGCCTTCTTCCAAAATATAATCGGACAAAACAGTGTTTTGCATGATAAAAACCCGGTGAGGCCTGATGTCATCCTGCCCGGAATCCCCTTCCATCATGTCGATAAGCGTGATCTCCTCGTTTTTTATCCAGTCCTGATCACAAATATGAAATGATGCCAATTCCTTTCCGTTGAGAGGAATAAAATTCTGCAGGGCATGGTGGAAATCTTCAAACGTATGATTTGACAGCAACTCCACATCCCTGAGAAAATCTTCATCAATATCCGTTAAAATCCTGAATTTGAAAACTTGCATAATATTCCACCTTTATACAAAAAGCTAAAATAGCAAAAAATCTTCAACTACCCCAAACAAAAGACTTTTTTAATATAATTCATGCAAAATCCGGATACACCTCCCTCTTTTCATGATCACTTTTTTGTGGAACTGATCCCCATTTTCGCAGCGGTTTCCATCATAAAACTGAAGGCTTCTTCATAATTGTTGCCAATATTGCCTTCGAGAATCGCCTCCCTGATGGCGTTTTTGAGTTCGCCCACCTCCTTACCCGGTTGCAGGTTAAAGGCGCTCATGATGATATCCCCCGAAATGGGAGGCTGCCAGTTCCGGATACGGTCTTTCTC
>JAFGME010000059.1 GCA_016927695.1 Bacteroidales bacterium | reverse complement strand
TTTGTCGTAAGCTTCATGTTCATATTTAACACCATGCAGCAGGGTGTAATCCAATCCCGGATTGGAAAGCACAATGCTGTGAAAAGGCGCAATTCCCGTACCGCTTGCAATAAACAGAAATTTCCTGGTGCCGGTTTCTTCCACTTTGGGTGAAAAAAAACCAAACGGGCCGTCAATACTGAGTTTGTCTCCGGGATTCAGTATCCGGAGTTTTCTTGAGACCCGGCCGTTTTCCACTTCCTTTACCAGAATCTCAAGAAAATTGTCATGCTCAGCGCTGTACACTGAATAATCCCTTCTTTCAGCGTCCCCGTGCACAGCCACGCTGATGTTCTGCCCTGCCCTGAATTGCAGCCCGTTCTTTTCCATCCTGACAACAAAAACAGAATCTGTCAGTTGTTTCAGGCTATCGATTTTATATGATTTATTCATTGTAAAGCAATGTTCATCCTTTTCGGAGTACAAAAGTAAACCAATTTAATTATTTAGAATGGTTATGAATAAAATTTATGACCCCATCGGGTAATATGGCTTTAGTGAAGGAAATTAACCGGCTTCCATTACAGTCAACAACAGTTTATAACGGTCTGCCCCGGCATCTTCGGCCACCATTCCCAAACTCAGCCGGAACACCCGTGAATCGATCACCCCTTCAAAGGTCACCGATATGGTTTTGTCCTGTTTGTTTTTTGTTTCTTCCTGGGTCAGCAAATCCGGAAGGCACTGGTCTATCTGGTTTTTTACCTTAATATAAAGGGCCTTTGTTTCTTTTGCGGTGGATATGGTTTCTGAATCGGCAGCCAGCGTTGCTCTCCCATCCTGGCCGGTTATCCTCAGGTTATGAAATCCTGACAGTTTTATGTCCCCGGTTTCGTTTCCGGGATAGGGCAGGGTTTCAAATCCTTTATCCTTCGATGCCTCCAGGATCCTTGTCAGAACATTGCAGAAATCTCCACCCGCCGGCTGGAAAGTAGCAAAGTGGTGATTCCAGCTCAGCAAAGGGGCATTGCTGCCCTTGCTGACCGTGAGTTCGCACAACCTGGCCTCTGCTTTGGGTTCAAGGATGAAGGCGCATTCCGGTAGTTTCTTACTGTAAGAGGCTTCAGCTCCATCGGAGGTAAAATTCGAGAACCGCAGCCTTTTGCCGGAAATGTTCTGCATGAAATAGGAATACCTGAGCAAATCCCCCTCCCCGGAGGTTTCCCAGTAAAACACATAGTGCTTGTGGTTCTCAGGATACTTGCTGAAGCCGATGGAATGTACCATGAAATGACTTTCCCAACGGATCATCCCCGGTTCAATGGCTGACTTTGCCCTGAATATCAGAGCATTCCTGTGTGGCTCCAAAATGACAATGCTTTCAGGTAGGTTTTGTACAATATCTTTTTCATCCTGGGGTATATTTATCCGGAAATTGAAGAACAACAATTTACCTGAGCTGAGGTTCCGGAGGTAGAAGGAGGTTATGCCTCCGCTGTTTTCAATGGTCAATTCATAATCCCTGTTTTCCACCGGATAATCATCCTGCGCAAACAGCGCTCCCGTTGTAAACAGGATAACCATTAATGTAAATAGCAGTTTTTTCATCGTATCAGATCTGAAGATTTTCTGAATTGTTATTTTCGAAGACTTCTTCTTGCGTTGAAGCACCTCCTGCATAGCGGCACATACCTGTCGGTTTCACCCAAAAGAACAAGATTATTGTCTTCCACGGTGCGGTGCGAATATTGGGCAAGATCACCGCATTCCATGCATATAGCATGCACTTTGGTTACATACTCTGCCGAAGCCATCAGGGATGGGATCGGTCCGAACGGTTTTCCGGTGTAATCCATATCGAGGCCGGCCACGATTACCCTTTTCCCATCGTTGGCAAGGGCATTACAAACAGCATTGAGTTCATTGTCGAAAAACTGGGCTTCATCAATGCCTACCACATCCACCTCACGGATCAGGAGAAGAATCTGCGATGCGGCCTGAACCGGGGTGGAAATGATCATCGATTCGTCGTGCGAAACAATGTTCTGGTCATCGTACCTGGTATCAACCGACGGTTTGAAAATTTCCACCTTTTGCCTGGCGATCCTTGCCCTGTTCAACCTCCGGATAAGCTCCTCCGTCTTTCCCGAGAACATCGAACCGCATATCACCTCTATCCATCCGCCTCTGCCCGGATGTTTGTTTGTGCTTTCCAAAAACATATCTGATATCTTTCTTTAATGAGCATTTGCAACACGAGCGGACTTTTTATTAATTTTATCGCTGTTTTCAATCAGAAAAGCACGCTAATTTATATTTTTTTTCACTCTTATTAATAAAAATAATGAAACAAACGGAATTGATGGAACAAATTTCGGCCCTGCTGAAAAAACTTGAATCGACGGCTGATGAGGTAAGAAATAAAGAGGGTGTTTTCCACGAGATCGATAAGGATATTGCCCGTGAGGATATCCGTATATTATATGTATTGTTTGATGAACTTTATCAGGCGCAGCATGCACCCGGGGAGCAGGCGCCACTTATGCCGGATCAGCCGGAAAAAATGAAGGATGCTAAATTATTCTCTGCCGGGCGTGAAAAAGAAAAACCCAAAAAAGAACCGAAAGCCGTTCCGCCGGTTCCTGAGTTCAACCTTTTTTCCGCTGAAAAACCACAGGAAAAAGGCGATCCTCAGGACAAATCCGCCCAGATCAATGAAAACCGGGGGCAAATGATAACCACAGAGACGCGGAAACCCGGCCTCAAAAAGGCCATCGGGATCAATGATAAATTCTTTTTTATCAATGAATTGTTCGATGGAAACCTGAAGGATTATAATAGCCTGATCGAAAACCTTGATAATCAAAATACAACAACAGAAGCATTTGAGATGTTAGAGAAGAAATTCACTGAAAAAGGCTGGGAAAGGCATCCCGATGCTTTTGCACGACTTAAGCAATATGTTGAACGCAATATACACTGATGAAAAGGCAAATTTATTTCACATCAGTGATTCGGCAGATATTCCTGATATGTGCCATTTCGTTATGCGGAGTGTTATTGATACCGGAAGCTAACTGTCTGCTCCCGCAGGACAGGGGATATGCGCTTGGCGTTATCGATACCCTTTCCTCACCGGAAATGCATGGAAGAGGGTATGTTTCGGACGGAGCATGGATTGCCTCGGATTATATTGAAAAAGAATTCATAAACATGGGAATCGGCCCGCCGGGTTCAGATTATTTTCAGGAGTTCAGTATGGCTGTCAATACTTTTCCCGACACCGTGATGGTTTGGATTGACGGAAAAGAGATGATCCCGGGGTCCGATTTTGTGGTACACCTGTCATCTTCAGGGGTAGACAACACCTTTGGCCTTTTTTGGTTTTTGAAAGACACTTCAGGAATACCCCGGCCTCAGGGAGATTTCGGGATGATGGATATATCAGACAAAGTAATGGTGACCGATGTGGACCGGAAGGAATTCCAGGGGGATCATTTTGGCGCGGCAGGGATCATATTTCTCACCGATAACAAAGTCTGGTGGCACATTTCTGACGGAGGGAGGGTCAATGATTTCTTCAGCCTGCAGATGCTCAGGGAAAGCATTCCGGAAAATTCCGACAGCATACGCATAAGGGTAAACAACGTTTTTCATCCCTCTTATCCTGTAAGAAATGTGGTTTCTGTGTTGCCCGGTAAAAATGACACGGCAAAATCCATTGTCATTGGCGCCCATTACGACCATCTCGGAAGGATGGGCAGTAAGGTGTTTTTCCCGGGGGCCAATGACAACGCAAGCGGGGTGGCTCTCATTCTTGATCTTGCAAGGCATTTCTCCCGTGAAGGGAACACCCCTGACCGTACCCTCATCTTCGTTGCCTTTGCCGGAGAAGAGGCAGGACTGAAAGGCTCTTCATTTTTTGTTGAGAATCCCCCCCAGCCATTGAGCGATATCCGATTCATGCTTAATTTCGATATGGTGGGATCGGGAAGTGAAGGCGTTAAGGTGGTCAACGGTTCAGTGTTTGAGAAGGAATTTTCAGTGCTTCAGGAGATCAATTCCAGGAACAATTATCTGCCTTCTGTGAACGAAAGGGGCGAAGCTGCCAACAGTGATCACTATCCTTTCTGTAAATCGGGCGTTCCTTCCTTTTTTATTTACACTCTCGGAAAAGAATGTGCCGAATATCACAATACCGCTGACACCCCTGAAAACACTCCCCTCACTGAGTATGAGGATTTATTCAGGCTGATCACGGATTTTATTCAAAGACTGTAATTTCCAAATCATTCCGGATGGCTCAACTGATTATTGTACCTACACCCATTGGAAACCTTGAAGACATAACACTCCGGGCAGTCAGGATACTGAGGGAATCCGACCTGATCCTGGCCGAAGACACCAGGGTCAGTGGCAGGCTGCTGAAGCACTATGATATTTCAACTCCCATGAAGCCGTATCATCAGTTCAATGAGGTAAAAGTCACCGGCCCGGTCATTTCCAGGTTGTTAAGCGGTGAAAAAATAGCCCTGATCACCGATGCAGGTACTCCGGGAATTTCTGATCCGGGGATTATTTTAGTGAAGGAGTGCATCAGGAACGGAATCGAAGTGGAATGTCTGCCCGGGCCCACCGCTTTCGTCCCTGCCCTTGTAGTATCAGGGCTCCCTTGCGGGAGCTTTACCTTCTTTGGGTTTCTTCCCAAAAAGAAAGGCAGAAAAACTTTCCTTTCAGGCCTTGTCGGGAAAGAAGAAACCATGGTTTTTTACGAATCTCCCTACCGCCTGGTGAAAACACTTGAGGATCTGGCCGGTCAGTTGGGATTGCAAAGAAGGGTTTCTGTTTCAAGGGAGCTGACAAAATTGTATGAAGAAACTTTCAGGGGAACTCTCGAAGAGGCTGTTCACCATTTTAACAAAGGCACAATAAAGGGTGAATTTGTCATTGTTCTGGAGGGTTTTATACCCTGAGACAGTAAACCTGATGAAACCCCGATGCTGTTTTTACCGTTCACGATTGAACAATATTGTACCGGATGCGAACAATTTCTCGATCCGGAAATCCTGAATTCATCTCCTTAATTCACAAGCAATAAGATTTTTGTATCCTTTGGCATACTGTATGTAACCCTGTTTGCTTTGTGCAATGAAAAGCTGAACTTTAACGGGCATTTTTGTTAATAAAAGTTAAACGCGTAATAAAAGGAAATAATGACGTTTTAAGAGAAAACTTCCCTCCTGTATTTATGTTAGATTATACATGTGCTCACTAAGTCCCGGCCACGGGACTTTCCTTTTTTTATTAATTTAGCCATTCAATTTCATCGGGATGAAAAAGAAAAATAGAAAATGTTCCGGAGTGCATGAAGGGTATACACCGGTTGACAATACAGAAAAAAATTCATATCCGTTGTATCTGAGTTCGATTCCGGCCGGCTTTCCCTCCCCGGCGGAGGATTTTCTTGAAAAAAGGCTTGATCTGAACGATTACCTGATCAAAAATCATCCTGCCACCTTTCTTATCCGTGTTTCCGGTGAATCGATGATCAATGCAGGCATTTTCGACGGAGACCTCCTTGTGGTTGACCGCTCGGCAGAAGCCGCAAACGGGAAAATCATCCTCGGGGTGCTGAACGGTGAGTTTACGATAAAAAGACTGCAAAAGAAAGGCGGACAGATCACGCTGAAGCCTGAGAACCCGGCTTTCAATCCTGTACTAATCACCTCTGATATGGATTTCAGGGTGTGGGGGGTGGTAACATTTGCCATCCATAAACTCTGAAATGCTGTCAGTTGTAAATAATAAGGATATCCCCGTCAAAACTGGTTTTATATTGCTTCAGTGGGAGTGTTCCCGGACCGCTGAAAGCAGAACCGTTGATGAGGTTGTATTGCGTCATGCAGCAGGAGTCCACTGCTGTGATATTTGAGGGCTCGACCTCAACCTGGGCACAATCATTGCCGGGATCGAACGGGCAGGTTCTTTCGTAGGCCATAAAGGTATAAAGGTCTGTCCTGAAAACAATGATCCCTCTGTATCCCTGGTTATTCACGTAAATATAATTGCTTACAGCAATATAGTTAAGTGAATTGGGATATAGCGTGAAGTTTACATAAACATTAGGAATGTCCCCTTCCGAACCATTGTCCTTTTTGCAACCTGAATGCAAAACTATCCCTGCCAGAATAAAAAACCAGGGCCATATATGAATGAATCTGATCAATGAAACAATTTATTTTGCAAAAATACATTAATATTATACTATCAAAGGCAACTGTTTAACGAAATTATCGATCCTGTTGGTATGGCAATAAAGCACAAATTGAGCATGATCATCATTGCAGGCGCTGTTTTGGTGAGCGGATCAGCATTTAGCGGTTGTAAAACCACTGAGGTCAAAAGGGCACAGAAAGAGGCCTACAGGATGCAGAAGAAATCAGCAAAAGCCGATAAAAAAGTGTACAAGGCTAAATTAAAAGCGCACAGGAAAATGCAATCGAAAGAAACGGTTCAGATGATGAAAAAAACCGGGAAGAAATCCAAGGATTACAACCGGCAATTCAGGCGTAAATTCTTTTTGTGGCGATGGCTTGGTTTCTGATCCCATGGACATGAACCTATTCGGTTTTTTAACGTAAAATTGCTTACTGATCGATTTCTCACATGACGGCCATACTCAGAAATACCAGATTATTCTTATTCACCTGCCTGATGGTTTTTATTTCATTTGTGACAGTGAGTTCGCAAAGTGAAGAAAAGTATTCCTTTGAGAGATACTCATCAGAAAACATCAGGTATGAGAAGGGTATGTCCCAGAACTGGATATATTGTATGATGCAGGATCGTTACGGCTATATCTGGTTTGGAACATGGGAAGGGCTGAACAGGTTTGACGGATACAATTTCAGGATATTCCGGATAGAAGAGGGACTGAGTGACAATACCATTTATACGATATTTGAGGACAAAGACGGGAAGATATGGATCGGGACAGACAACGGATTGAATGGTTTCGACAGGTCTGATTTCCGGTTCACACCTTATTTTAACATACCCGGCGATACCAACAGTTTAGTCAACAACAGGGTGAACAGCATCATTCAGACCAGGGACGGGGATTTATGGATCGGCACGGCCGGTGGACTGAACAGCCTGGACAAATCAAACGGAAAATTCAAATCCTTTTTTCAAACCCCTCAGGCATATCGCAGCCCCAGAAGCAATTTTATCCTTCACCTGCACGAAGACCATAACGGTCACATCTGGATATCGACCACTTATGGCCTGGTGATATTCAACCCTGCCGATGGACGTTCCACCCGTTACTATCATATTCCTGATGATTTTAACAGCCTGTCGGATAACAATATCAGGTGCGTTGTTCAGGACAGTGCAAATAACTTCTGGATAGCGACCGCCAACGGATTGAATTTTTTCAATGTCGAAAGCCAGACAAACACAAGGTATTACCATGACCCCAAAAATGATGGCAGCCTGAGTGACAGCTGGATACGGACGCTGTTTGTCGACCGGCAGGGAAATATCCGGATAGGCACCAACCAGGGAGGTTTAAACACCTTCAATCCGGTAAAAGGATCGTTCAGCCGGTTCACCAACGATGTCAATGAAAATCAAAGTCTTAGTAACAACAGGATTTACAGCATCATTGAAGACAATGTGGGAAACCTTTGGGTGGGTACTTTCAAGGGCGCCAATAAACTCAATAAACATGCTTCCTGCTTCAGGCATATACGGAAAACAAGCAATGACGATAAAAGCCTGACCAGTAATATCGTTTGGGGGTTTGCTGAAGACAAAGAAGGGAAACTCTGGATCGCCACTTCCGGCGGGATCAATATTTTTGACCCGGTAAGCCAAAGATACTCTTATCTGGTAAATGACCCGGACGATATCAATTCCATCACCGACAACGATGTGAGGTCAGTTCTGTATTCGCCGGGAAAGGAGTATTTTTATTTCGGCACATACGGATCAGGGCTTAATGGCTATGACCCGAAAAAAGGGAAGATTACCCGTTATAAAAGCGATCCGAACAGGAACAGCATAGCCGGCAACTATGTCAACCAGATGATCTGTGATGACCTGGGATATGTGTGGATAGCAACCGGATCGGGGTTAAGCCGGTTTGATGAGGAAAGGGGGGTTTTCAGGAACTTTTTCAACTTGCCGGAGGATACGGGAAGCCTCAGCAACAATATTGTGATCTGCCTGCTTGAAGATGAAATGAAGAACCTCTGGATCGGGACTGATCAGGGGCTGAATTATCTGGATAAAGCATCTGAAAGGTTTACAAGGTACATGAACGATCCTTCAGACCCAAACAGCCTTTGCCATAACACCGTTTTTGCGCTTTACACGGATACATCGGGGAACATCTGGATAGGTACCTCTGGTGGGGGGCTCAGCAAATATAGCCCTGCAGAAAAAAAGTTCACAAATTACTCCACCCGTGAAGGACTTCCAAACAATACAATCTACGGGATTCTGGAGGATGGCGGCCATAATCTTTGGATAAGTACCAATGATGGTCTTTCAAAACTACAGACAACCGACGGGCAATTCATCAATTATGATATTAAGGATGGCCTGCAAAGCAATGAATTCAACCTGGGCGCCTCCTACAGGAAAAATGACGGAGTTTTGCTTTTTGGAGGAATGAATGGCTATAATGAATTCCAACCCACACAGATACAGACAAACACCCATAAACCCACGGTTGTCATTTCCGCTTTCAGGAAATTTAACGAGCTTCAGCCGGGTGAAATAGCAGACAGCGACACACTGAACCTGAACCACGATGACAATTTTTTCTCCTTTGAAATTTCAGCGCTTGATTTTACAAACCCTTCCAAACACAGATACAGGTATAAACTTGAGAACTTCGATGCCGACTGGATATATACCGATGCGGCCAACAGGTTAGCCGAATACAAGAAGGTCAGCCCGGGGCAGTATGTTTTTGCGGCAAACGGAACCAACAATGACGGTGTATGGGGTGGGCAGGACATCGAGGTGTATATTCGCATAAAGCCTCCCTGGTGGGGTACCTGGGCTTTCAGGATCGTCTTTATCAGCCTGGTAATCATCCTGTTTTGGTTACTGATTTCTAACCGGCTGAAGAAAATAAGACGGAAAAACGACAACGAACGGAAGATGCTGGAAATTGAGAAACAGATGTTTGACCTGGAGCAGAAAGCGCTCCGGCTCCAGATGAACCCTCACTTCATCTTTAATTCGCTCAACTCTATTCAAAGTTATATTCTTTCGCACGATTCGAAAACGGCCATCAACTACCTTGGGAAATTCTCGCAACTGATGCGGATGATCCTGGCCAATTCATCCAGCAAATACATCACACTGAAAGAGGAACTGGACGCCATCAGGCATTACCTGGATCTGGAAAAGCTGAGGTTTGATGACAAATTTGATTATTCCATTGAAACAGGTCCGGATATTGATGACGATTTCATTGAAATGCCCCCCATGATCCTTCAGCCCTATGTGGAGAACTCTGTCATACACGGGTTGGTACATAAAAAGGACAAGGGAAAGATTAGAATTCAGGTGAGTGCCACCGAAGATAACCTTTATTTCTGCATTGAAGATGATGGTATCGGAAGGGAAATGGCCGGAAAAATTGAAAAGGAAAAAGGGCTCAGGAAAAAATCAAGAGGCATGCTGATTACAAAAGCCCGTCTTGAGATACTTAACAGGCAGGGGGACGATGATTTTACTGTGAAAGTTACGGATCTGAAAGATTCCGGTGGCAATGCCACAGGCACAAGGGTAGAGCTTAAACTTCCCTACCGGGAAATATGAACATAAAATGAAAATATTGGAATATGATCAAAGCAATCATTGTTGAAGACGAAAAGAAATCAAGGGAAACCCTGTCGGGATTGTTGAAACTTTATTGCAAGGACCTTCAGGTGGTGGCAGAGGCAGACGGTGTGTATTCCGGGATTGAGATCATCTGTGAATACAAACCGGATGTTGTTTTTCTGGATATTCAGATGCCCGACGGTTCAGGATTTAAACTGCTGGAAAGAACCCGCGATCTGGAATTTGAGGTGATATTCACCACCGCTTATGACCAGTTTGCCATAAAAGCCATTAAATACAGCGCACTTGACTATCTTCTCAAGCCCATTTTCCCTGATGACCTGCTGAGCGCCGTGGAAAAACTCAGGAAGAAGCTAGGATCAAAAAGGACAAAAGAGGGAATTGATGCGCTGCTGCATAATTTGAAAAAACCTGAAAGCGACCCTCCGAGGATCGTTCTCTCCACTGCAGAAAAGCTACATGTGGTGGCCACGGACGACATCCTGCGTTGTGAATCCGATAATTATTACACGGTTTTTTATTTCACCAACGGCAAAAAGCTGATGGTTTCAAAAACACTCAAGGAAAACGAAGAGCTGCTTTCGGAGCATAATTTTGTCAGGCCGCACAAATCCCATCTCGTCAATCTCAAATATGTGAGGGGTATGAGTAAAACCGACGGCGCCTCCATTTTGATGTCGGATGGATCGGAAGTGCCTGTTTCAAGAAGAAAGCGCGATAAAATAACGGAGATACTCAGCAGTTTATAATCCATAAAGCGAAAAATGACGGCAGCCGAAAACTGATTTATTGCAGCCGAATTCTGATTATAACTTTTTTTTCATCATATTTGCACTATATTTACACACTGATTTTAAAATAATTCCTGAATGGATGATTTTTTATATTTATTACTGATCATAGCCTGGCTTGCTTTTACATTATATAACAGGAGCCAGAAAAAGAAGGCCGGAAAATCCGGAACCGTTCCGGCGCAGGGGCAGGTGAAAAAGGAACCTTCCATTCTTGAGGCCTTGCTGGGTGGATCCCTGACTATGGCAGATGATGAAAAGGACACAGAATATCAAATACAGGAAGAAGGGGAAGCCGGCTTTGTACCATCCCGTCCTCAATCCGCTTATGCCGGATTAGCCGGTGAGAAGTTGTATCAGCAAAGTTCGCGAAAACCTTTTTTAAGCAATGAACTTGATTTATTTATGGGGGAGGGAGCTGTAGAATCGATATCCGATTCGGAAATCGGAAATCCTGAAGATGAACAGGGCAGGCCCGTCTACTCAATTGATTTGAAAAAAGCAGTTGTTTATGCGGAGATTTTAAACCCTCCGTACATTTAACTTTGTATTGGTTTTAAATAGATGGTTGGGTAAAAAAAATTTTTGGATATTACATTTTTTATTTTTTAACTTTACCCACTTTTTTGGAGCATAACGTATAATCTAACATAAATTTACATGGTATGTTAAGAAATCTACTTTTAACGTTTGGGATATTCATTACCGCAAGCATGTTGGTTTTTGCTCAATCCGGAGCGCTCAAGGGAAAGGTTGTTGACAAGGAAACCAAGGAGCCTATCCCTTTTGCCAATATTATTGTTGAGTTGGGCGGTACAATGATCGGTGGAGCCACTTCAGACTTTGAAGGCAATTACATCATCAAACCCATCCCTCCCGGGAAATACGATGTTAAATCTACTTACGTAGGTTACAAACCGATGATGGTGAAAGGAATGGTGATAGGGGCAGACCAGATCCGGTTCTTCGATATTGAGATGGAATCAACAGCCATTGCGATTGAAGAGTTTGTTGTTACGGAGTATGAAATACCTCTGATCGATAAAGATCAGACACAATCGGGTGGAACCATTACCTCGGAGGAGATCACCAAGATGCCCAACAGGTCGGTTAATGCCATTGCCTCCACGGTTGGCGGTGTTTTCTCTGCCGACGGCGGGGTGAGCAACGTCAGGGGCGCCCGTTCCGATCAGACGGTAACTTACATCGACGGCATCAGGGTGCTTGGCTCCAACAGCCTTCCCCAGTCTGCCATTGAGCAGGTATCCGTGGTGCTTGGCGGTGTGCCTGCACAATACGGGGATGCAAGGGGAGGTATCATAAATGTTACCACCAAAGGAGCTTCAAGGAAATTCGGCGCCGGTATTGAGCTCGAAACCTCCCAGTTCCTTGATTCGTATGGTCATAACAGGCTTGGCTTCAGCGCTCAGGGGCCGCTCATCAAAGGAAAAAAGGAGCAGGAAACCTCTCTGTTAGGCTATTTCCTTGCCGGCGATCTTACCTATAATCAGGATGGCAGGCCCACACCCAGCGGCCTTTACTACGCCACAGATGATGTGTTGACCAACCTGCAAAATAACCCTCTGAGACCTTCCGGCGTTGCTTCAGGCGGTACGTACAGGAATTCCGAATTTACCCGCAAAAGTGATCTGGAATTGCTGAAAACCACACAAAATACAGCACAGTATGGCGCCAATCTGTCAATGAAAATTGATGTCAGCACATCGCAAACCACAACCCTTACCTTTGGCGGACAGTACGTTTACAATTACGGGAACGACTACAGCTACGTCCATTCCATGTTTAATTCGGATAAAAACACCCTGTCTATATTCTATTCATGGAGGGCTTTTGGAAGATTTACACAGCGATTCCCGACAGCGCAGGACAGCAGATCGCTGATTAAAAATGTGTACTACAGCGTTCAGGCCGACTATTCACGGAGCCATAATAAATTCATGGATCCCGATCACAAGGACGACCTGTTTAAATATGGGTACTTAGGAAATTACATCACTTACAAGGAAGCTACATACCAACCGGGGTCCGAAATCGTTGACGGCCAGGTTTACTCCGGTGTTGTTCTTAACAGTTGGGACAATGATATCGCTTATTTTTTCAACAGGGCAGAGTACAATCCATACATTGCCAATTATACTGACCAGATTTATTCTCTTTTCCCGGGCGAGGTTATCCGCAATGAAGACGACCTCCAATTAAAGGGCGGATTGCTCAACGGACAGGGCGCTCCAGGGGTGTACGGATTGTGGGGAGCTCCCGGCGCTATACAAACCAGATACGGGGAAAGTGATAACTCGCAGATAGGGATCAATGCTTCTGCCGCAGCAGATATCGGTAATCATGAGATCAAATTCGGCTTCCAGTATGAACAGAGGTCACAAAGGGGATATGACTATAACGCCGCACCGCTCTGGACACAAATGAGGGGCCTTACCAATTTCCATATTCTCGAACTGGATATGGACAATCCTTACATTGTTGAGGAAGACGGAGTGTACCAGGGGATCATTAAATACCCGAGGAAATACGATCCCAATACGCAGTATGTATTCGATAAAAACCTCCGCAAGAAACTGGGGCTGCCTATTGACGGTCTGGATTTTATACTGGTCGATTCATGGAATTATGATACAAAAACCATCCAGTATTACGATGAAAACGGCATTCTCAGGACCATCAATGCAGGGGAAGACATATTCTCAATAGATATGTTCAGCGCGGATGAACTCCTTTGGGACGGAACATACTTCGCCAATTATTTCGGGTATGATTATAAAGGCAATAAGCAGACAACACGACCCAGCTTTGATGATTTCTTTACAAAAACCGATGATGAAGGCTATTTCACCCGCCCCATTCCGGCGTTTGAGCCCATCTATATGGCCGGTTACGTTCAGGACAAATTTGCCTTCAGGGACCTCATTTTCAATATCGGCCTCCGCGTTGACCGGTTTGATGCAAATCAGCCCGTCCTGAAAGATCCGTACCTTTTCTACCCCGCCTATGCGGTAAAAGAAGTACAGGAATTCAATGGCGAGTCCATTCAGCATCCTGGAAATATGGGAGAAGACTTCGTAGTGTATGTTGACAATGTGAGCAATCCAACCCAGATTACAGGATACCGCAATGAGGACACCTGGTACAATTCCGCCGGCGTGGAAATTCAGGATCCTTACGTACTCGATCAGGGTTCAGGAATTTCGCCCTATCTGAAGGATCCAAATCAGGGGACCGTTAATTCAAAAGCTTTTGAAGACTATGAACCGCAATGGAGCGTAATGCCCCGCATTTCATTCTCCTTCCCGATTTCGGACGAAGCGCTGTTTTTTGCCCATTATGATGTGCTGACCCAAAGGCCTACATCAAGTATTTATAACAATCCCTCCACCTATTATTTTATTAATAATTTAGGGGGCGACATCAACAATCCCAATCTTAAGCCGACAAAAACCATTGACTATGAGTTGGGTTTCCAGCAAAAGCTTAACAATTCGTCCTCCCTCCGGCTCACCACATTCTACCGCGAAATGAGGGATGACATACAGTATTTCAGGTTCAACGGGGCTTATCCACGGGATTACTTCTCTTTCAATAACATAGACTTTGGTACGGTCAAGGGTCTTACAATCACTTACGACCTGCGGAGGACTAACAACACAAGGGTAAGCGCAAGTTACACCCTTCAGTTTGCCGAAGGTACCGGATCATCCACAACAACTGCCCAAGCCCTTATCAATTCAGGACTTCCCAATCTCAGGACCACCAATCCTCTCAACTGGGACCGCAGGCACAACTTCAATCTTATGTTGGATTACAGGTTTGATGAAGGCAGCAAGTATAACGGACCAACTTACAATAAGAAAATCAAAGGTACCGATGAAGTCAGAACCGTTCAGATTCTGAAAAACACCGGCGCTAACTTTACATTGACTGGTGGTTCCGGCATACCTTACACCGCCCAGGAGAATATTCTTGCTTTCAATTCAGGAGGCACACGTATTCTGAAAGGAACCCTTAACGGTTCCAGGCTCCCCTGGCAGTTCAAGGTAGACATGAGGGTTGACAAGGATATAAAACCCAATTGGGGAAAGGAAGGCAAAGAATCGACTGCATACATCAATGTTTATTTACAGGTGCTTAACCTGTTCAATACAAAAAATGTAATGGGCGTATACCCGGCGACAGGCAATCCTGATGATGACGGTTATCTTGCAGCCGCAGAATGGCAAAGAGAAATCAATGAGCAGGTTGATCCGCTTGCTTACCGTGAACTTTACGCCATCAGGATTGACACTCCTGGTAACTACAGCAGTCCAAGACAGATCAGGCTCGGGATACTGTTGAATTTTTAATAATGTGAAACTATAAAGTTTTGTGAGTATGAAAAATATCTTCCGATTTATTGCAGTTTCGTTACTCTGTGTGCTGATCGTGCAAACAGCTTATACAGAGGAATACAAATTCGGGCAATTTAAGAGCACGGAAAGTATTAAATCCACTGCTGCAGGCTGTGCAGCACCATCCGGTTTCAGATTCCTTCAGGTCAATAACGTAAGAACGCGTATTAATACCGGCGGGGATATGTGGTGGGATTTACCGGGTGGAATCGGCGCACAGTATTTTATTCCTGCTGCAGGATCAGCCACTTCATTGTTTTCCGGATCCTTATGGATCGGCGGACTCGACATCAACAATCAGTTGAAGCTGGCGGCAATGCGTTACCGGCAGATGGGTCAGGATTACTGGACAGGCCCTCTTACCGTGGATGGCACTGCTGCTGTGGATGATGAAACCTGTGCGAAATATGATAAGCATTTTGTGATCAAAAGGGCTGAAGTTGAAGAATTCGTCAACTGGTATAACAGTGAAAACAAAGAAGAAGAATATCCGGGTTATACCATTCCCACATCTATTCTTGAGTATCCGGCACATGGCGATGTTGCCAAAAACCAGAGCTATTACCTGGCGCCCTTTTTTGATGTGGATGATGACGGCAATTACGATCCGGGCAACGGGGATTATCCTTATTACGACTTTGAGAATGTCCTTTGCCCGCTGAACTATGCCGGCGATCCCAATTATGAGCCTACTCCAACGATGGAATCAGAATACTACCCCAATGCCCAGACCAACATGGACTTCTTTGGAGGTTTGCTGGTTGACCAGGTGTTGAAGGGAGATGAAACTTTCTGGTGGGTGTTCAATGATAAGGGGAATTTCCATACAGAATCAAGCGGCTCTGCCATTGGTATGGAGATCAGGGCTCAGGCCTTCGGATTCTCCACCAATGATGAAATCAACAACATGACATTTTACACCTATGAGGTGATCAACAGGTCAACCTATGAGCTGACCAACACCTTTTTCAGCCCCTGGGTCGACACCGACCTTGGCTATGCATGGGATGATTTTGTCGGTTGCGATGTAAGCAGAGGATTGGGCTACTGTTACAATGGTGTGGCCGTTGACGGGGGTGGCGAACCGGAAGCTTACGGGGACCAGCCTCCTGCCATCGGGGTGGACTTTTTCCAGGGCCCTTATCTTGATGATGACGGTTATGACAATCCATCCTATAATGGTGACGGTTTATTGGGGCCATCTTTCGAAGGCGATTGCAGCATTGTATCTTTCGACTCCACTGTTGTTACATTAACCTATGGTGAAAACGATGAATATTCAGACCAGTTTCTCGTACTTGCAGCCGGCATCAATGGAGTTAATTTCGGAAACGGCATTAAAGACGATGAACGTTTTGGAATGAGAAGGTTTGTTTTCCATAACAATGCGGGCGGCAATCAGGGAGACCCGCAGATTGCTGTTGAATATTACAATTATCTCCGTGGTTACTGGAGGGACAATTCTCGCATGCTTTACGGCGGCAATGCCCATCTCACCTCAGGTGCATTGGGCCCGCATTGCGATTTCATGTTCCCCGGCGATTCAGATCCCTGTAACTGGGGTACTCAGGGTGAGTTTCCCAATGGAGGATTTAACCAAAACGGACTTTACTGGACTGAGGAAATTGTGGGCAATAACCCGGATGACAGGCGTTTCATGCAATCGGCAGGACCCTTTACCTTAAAACCCGGCGCTGTAAATTACATCACTGTCGGTATCCCCTGGGCCAGGGCAATTGCAGGTGGCCCATGGGCCTCTGTTG
>JAFGME010000058.1 GCA_016927695.1 Bacteroidales bacterium | reverse complement strand
GCTGATGCTCTGGTACCCGGGATAGCTGTAAAACTCCACGGCAGTTTTGTTGTTGATGAAACCGGCATTGTCGGCCCAGATGATGCCACCGCTGTAATCCGGATCAACACCTTCTTCATCCGGTTGCATTTTAATCGTCCTGATCCCGCAAACAGCATTTTCAATTGTGCCGCCGTTCAGTACTTCAACAACTCCCTGGTAAGCAATGTTTTGAGGCTGGCATGCATTGCCCCGCAATTCAATGCCCTGCCATAATCCGTTACAGGCATTGGTGAGGGTGCCGCCTTCGATGGATAGTTTGGCGCCGCGTTCTACGATCAGCCGGATGGAGGGATAAAACAAAACCCGTGACCTTATGATGCAGGTTTGGCCGGTTTCAACAATAAAATCAGTGCGGATGACCGTATCCGCTTGTATTTCCAGGGGGATATCTACCTCATCTTCACTTTGGCTGTGTAAAGAAAATGAAATGATGAGGATAAAAAACAATATCGTTGCCTTCGTTGAACAGGTTAATAACATTTCTGTATTTTTTTATAAAAATACAAAATGTTGTGATTGACGCAATACCCTCCCGCTCTCCGGCCAACTGGAAGATTGAAACCGGTGTTGTTTATCCCCTGACGGGAAAGATACATTCCTTGCTAATACACCCAAACTTTTTACAAAGAAATTAAAAATCTACATTTTTTTCACCTACCCAAACCCGCTCCCCGGAAGCCGGTAAAAGCCCCAACGCCAGCATTTACAGAGAGAGAGAGAGAGAGAGAAAGAAAGTGTGAGTTTGAGTGTGGATGTGTAAATGAGGGTGGAAAGTGGATCTGAGAAGTTGCTTTTTCCGGATTCAGGATACCCGCAACATTGCCCCCGGGAAAGGCAATCGTGGCGCTCAAATCTGTATTTCTGACGGTCACCGGCTTAGATTTTAAAGCGCTAAAGTACAAAATGCAGGGTTTTATGTCAAGTGTTTTTATAAAATAATTTCCTGTTCCATGATAATGTAATCATATCATAAAACCGTGGTTTCTGACTAATTTTCCGCTTTTCCCGGGAACTCAGCGCCTCCGTGTCATTTCATACGCCGGCCGGCCAAAATGCTTCAGGTAATCTTCCGGGCGGTTGATATTGGCCCTTACCAGCGGGTCTTCCACCGCAATGGCAGCGCCCCGGTACCGTTTCAGGAAATCCCTGAGATTTAAAAAGGTATCTTTTTCGTACAACAAATCATGGCGTATCCGGTCAGAGAGCAACAAAGGATGTCCTTTCCTGCTTTTATATTCGGGAAGAGCGAAATCAAAGCCTGTAAGCCCCTCTGTCAAAAGTCCCAGCAGTGGTATGTCAACAAAAGGATTGTCAATGTTCTGGATAAAGACCCCCTCCCTTCCTGTTAAACATTTCACCCCAAGCTGAATGGAATAGAAACGCCCCAGCTCCGGATGCTGATTTTCAACCAGGCGGGCGTTAGCAATAATGCATGGATCCTTTTCCATGGCCGCTTTGTCATGCCCGTTTGCCACCACCACTGCTTTACCGCATCCGAAATCATGGTATACTTCAAGAAGATGTCCTAAAAAAGTTTTACCACCGTTAAAAGGCAGGAAAGCCTTGCTTGTCCCCATCCTTTGTGAGGACCCTGCGGCAGGTATAACAACGCCCGGCTTTTTCATGCTGTCCATAACCCCGAAATTACATAAATTTGTCACACTAAAGAAAAACATTTTGAAGAGAAAGGAAGGCATAGCCGGCCAGTTCACACCCGCATCATTCCGGGATCTGACCCGGATTGTTTTATCCCAGCTTGAGAAAGGCCATTTTTTCGGGATACCGGAAACATTGTTTTTTTCCCCTGCACCTGACGATCCTTTCACCCTCCTGCGTTACGGCGTCAACATGGAAACCCCGGTCGGGGTTGCAGCCGGGCCGCACACACAGCTTGCCCAGAATATTGTGGGCGCATGGCTCTGCGGAGCCCGTTACATCGAGCTGAAAACCGTACAAACGCTCGACAGTCTTGACATACCCAAACCCTGCATCGACATGCAGGATGAAGGCTATAACTGCGAATGGTCACAGGAACTCTCCATCGAAGATTCTTTCGATCAGTATCTGAATGCCTGGATACTGATCCATTTTTTGCGCCACAAATACGGTATGCCCGATGCCGGTCACCCCGGGATGATCTTTAACATGAGTGTGGGGTATGACCTGAAGGGAATCATGTCGGATAAAGTGCAATGGTTTTTTTCCAAAATGACCGGCTGTGGGCGGGAGATCGGGGAGAAAACTGCACAGGTGACTGATTTATTCCCGGAGGCCTCCGCAATTGAAATCAATCCGTGCATCTCACGCAACGTCACCCTTTCCACTATGCACGGCTGCCCTCCGGAAGAAATTGAGGAAATCGGATCATATCTATTCAATAAAGGGTATCATACCACCATCAAACTTAACCCAACGCTGCCTGGAAAGGATGCTGTTGAAAAAATACTTCGTAAAACAGGCTTCAGGATTGAAATACCTGCTGTTGCTTTTGAGCACGATCTGAAGTACCCTGATGCAGTCAGGATCATAAAAAAACTACAAAAACAAGCCTCAGCGAAGGGGCTTTATTTCGGCATAAAACTCACCAACACACTTGAAAGCGTCAACCTGAAAAGAAACCTGCCTGAAACGGAAAAAACCGTTTATATGAGCGGCAAAGCCCTTCACCCGGTGTCTGTGGCCCTGGCGGCCCGGATCAGCAGGGAATTCAACGGTGCGATTGACATCTCTTTTTCCGGTGGGGCCAACTGCTTCAATGTTGCCGGGCTCCTTGCTTCGGGACTTGCTCCGGTTACGGTTTGCACCGACCTGCTCAGACCGGGAGGATACGGATTGCTGCACCAGTATATCGAAAACATCAGGCAGTCTTTCAGAGATATGGCAGTGAAATCGATGGAGGAATTCGTGGTGAAAAGTTCTGCAGATAAGTCTGCCACGCCCCTCGTTGCTGCCGGAAAAAATCTTTTGGCTTACAGTGACAGCCTGTCTGAAAACCCGGATTATCACAAAAAAGGATTCTTTGATCCCGATATTAAATCGCAACGCCCGTTAAAAACTTTCGACTGCATACAGGCCCCCTGCACCCTGGCATGTCCAACCCGGCAGGACATCCCCGACTATCTGTACCATACGGCTGCAGGGGATTTCGGCAAGGCCTTTCAGGTCATCCTGAAAATGAACCCCTTCCCGAATGTCACCGGAGCGGTTTGCGACCACGGCTGCCAAAGCAAATGCAACAGGATGAACTATGATGACCCGCTGAGGATCAGGGAGGTAAAAAGGTTTGTGGCAGAAAGATGTAAAGATGAAAACATCCCTTTTCAAAAGGCAGCGCCAAACGGGGTGCGGGTGGCCGTCATCGGAGCCGGTCCATCAGGTCTGTCATGTGGGTTTTTCCTTACCCTGGCAGGATTTTCGGTTTCTGTTTATGAAACCAAAAGCCTGGCCGGCGGAATGGTTTCGGAAGCGATACCTTCTTTCAGGCTTTCGGATGAGGCATTCCGTAACGACCTGAAAAGGATCGAAGGCGCCGGAGTGAACATCATTTACAATACCGGGATCGACCGGAATACTTTTGAAAAAATCAGGAATGAAAACCGCTTTGTTTACATAGCCGTGGGGGCACAAAAGCCGAAAATGCTGCACATCAGGGGGGCGGAAGGCGCCGGAATGCTTGATCCCCTTGAATTTCTGAAAAATAATAAAAAGGGGTCAGGTTATGCATTGGAAACGCGGGTTGCAGTGATAGGCGGTGGAAACACAGCCATGGACGTTGCGCGTGCCGCATGGCGCCACATGAAAGGGAAAGGAAAAGTCACAGTCCTTTACCGCCGGACACTCAGGGAAATGCCGGCCGATCCCGAAGAGGTGGCCGCTGCTGTAAATGAAGGCATAGAAATTATAGAGCTGGTAGCGCCGCTTGAGATATTAAGGGCTGAAAATAAAATTACCGCCGTGGTTTGCACCCGGATGAAACTCTCCACGGCAGATGCCTCCGGAAGGCCCGCCCCCGTTCCTGTGGAGGGTTCGGAATTTGAGATACCCGCCGATACGGTGATCCCTGCCATCGGGCAGAATGTTGACCTTGACTTCATTGATCTGCCGCTGAAACAATCTTCTTCGGATGAGCCTGAAACAGGTATCCCGGGGCTTTTTATCGGCGGCGATGCAAAACGGGGACCTTCGACCATCATCACTGCAGTGGGTGACGGGCGTAAGGCAGCGGAGGCCATCCTTCGGGAGGCAAATATCAGCGCCCGGCCCGGACTTCCCCACGGAAGGAAACCTTCGGATTATGAGGAACTGATGATCAAAAGGTTCAGAAAAATAAGACAGGCTGTTCCGGGGCAGGATCATGGCATAAGCGGCAGTTCTCTGACCGTATTTGATGAGGCCGGCGCAGTGAAAGAAGCTTCACGGTGCCTCTGGTGTGACGAACTCTGCAATATCTGCACCACCCTATGTCCCAACTTCGCCCTGTATCCCTACCGTGTCAGACCTGTAAAATATATAATGTATAAACTGGTGAAAGCTGGCAATTCGTGGAGAAAAGTGCCTGACAAACCCTTTTCGGTGGAACAGGAACATCAGATACTCCATATCGGCGACTGGTGCAATCATTGCGGGAATTGCCGGACCTTCTGCCCCACCGCCGGGGCGCCTTACCTTGAAAAACCACACCTTTTTATCGATTATTCCGCTTTTCTCCATTCGGAGGGCGCCTTCCATTACAAAAAGAACGGGTCTTCACATTCCCTCCTTTATAATAATAACGGGCTCATCGAAACACTCACCGAAGGCGATGCCTGGTTTTATTCATCCGGAGATACCGAAGTTCGCTTCAACAAAAGTACTTTTGATATCGAAAGTTTTAAAGTCGTAAACCCTCATGCAGCGCTGCAGTT
Source organism: Bacteroidales bacterium (assembly GCA_016927695.1). Classification (GTDB taxonomy): domain Bacteria; phylum Bacteroidota; class Bacteroidia; order Bacteroidales; family JAFGHD01; genus JAFGHD01. The sequence continues at coordinate 18,036 of JAFGME010000058.1, read as the reverse complement.
CCATAAGGCTGCTGAAATGTCGGTAATCATTGAAGGAGTTAAAGATTTATTAATTTGACAACATGAACGATCAGGAAAGAATACTGAAGAACACTGTGGAAAGATGCAGGGAGCGCGGGATCATCATTCCGACCTACAGACAGATGAAAAACCCTGAGCTGACGCCGGCTCCGGTGCAAAAAAGGTTAAAAGGCCTTGGACTGTGGGACCTTGATCCGTTAAACCTGTTCAGGATTACCTGGAAGAATGAGCCTGTGGCTTCAGGGGGAGGATTTGGAAAGGTCAATTACATGGAGCTCCCCTCTGAACTTACCGGTGTCAAAGCCAGGATCATACTGCTTGTGGGAAAATATTTCCCTACGGGCGCCCATAAGGTCGGGGCCACTTTCGGACCTCTGGTCGAAAAGCTGGTCACCGGCCGGTTCGATCCCACACGTCAGAAAGCCCTCTGGCCTTCCACAGGCAATTATTGCCGTGGAGGAGCATACGATTCCTACCTGCTGGGTTGTGAATCCATCGCCGTTTTGCCCGAAGAGATGTCGCAAGAAAGATTTGAATGGCTCAGAGATATCGGCGCCGAGATATTTGCCACCCCGGGCTGCGAAAGCAATGTGAAGGAAATCTACGACAAAGCGAAGGAGCTGAAAAAGGAGAGAGGGGATGAGATTGTTGTGCTCAACCAGTTTGAAGAGATCGGCAATTCGCTCTGGCATTATGCCGTTACCGGGCCTGCCATGGAAGAGGTGTTCAACCAGGCGGCAGGCGCAGATAAGACTTTTGCAGGCATCTTCCTGACCCAGGGTTCTGCAGGCACCTTAGGCTCTGCTGACTATATCAGGGAAATCCATCCGCTTGTCAAAGTCTGCGCCGGTGAAGCGCAGCAATGCCCCACCCTGCTCTTCAACGGTTTCGGAGGCCACCGGATCGAAGGCATTGGCGATAAACATGTGCCGTGGATCCATAACCTGAGAAATATGGACATGGCAGCAGGCATCGACGATGAGGCGGCCATCGGCATCATGAGGCTTTTCAACGAAACTGCCGGAAGGGATTATCTTATCCATGAAGCAGGGGTGAACCCTGAACTGGTGAATAAACTCGACCTGATGGGCATCTCCTCTATCGCCAACATGATGGGGGCGATAAAAATGGCGAAATATTACGAAATGGATGAATCGGATGTTATTTTTTCGGTGGCCACCGATTCCATGGAAATGTACAGATCACGCGTTACGGAGGAAATCACGAAAAATGGCCCCCTGAATGCCGCAGATGCTCAGGCTTTGTTCCGGTCCTGCCTGCCCGGGCTGAAAACCGATTACATGATCGAGATGAATTACTATGACAAAAAACGCATGCACAACCTGAAGTACTTCACCTGGGTGGAACAGCAGGGAAAAACCGTGGAAGAGCTCAACGCCCAATGGTACGACAGGGATTACTGGAAAAGGCAGTATGCCAAAGTGGACGAGTGGGACGAAAAAATAATGGAATTCAATGAAAGAACCGGATTGCTGAAAGAGATGGAAAAATGATGCCTTTCAAAGGAAAATACCGTTTCGAATGTACCACCTGCGGTAAAGACTGCGGTTCGGACAACATCGTTTATTTATGTCCTGATTGCGGCAGCCGGAACCGGAAAGGCCTTCCCCCAAAAGGGATTCTGAAAACGGTGTATGATTATGCAGGTCTCATTCATTCGGGCATTGACTTCACTGCGCTGAAGCAAAGCAACTTTGCGGAACTGATGCCGGTTAAATCGCCGGATTCCCTTCCACCGCTGCGCATTGGGAACACACCCCTTTATGAGATAAAAAGCTTATCCGGTAAACCGCTCTCCCATACACTTTTTCTGAAAGACGATGCCCAAAACCCGACCTGGTCATTCAAGGACAGGGCATCCTCTCTCGTTTCCGCATTCGCAAAAGAGCAGGGTGTCAACAGGATAATCACAGCCTCCACGGGTAATGCAGGGTCTTCTCTTGCCGGGATATGTGCCTCCCAAAACCAGGAAGCCGTTGTCCTTGTTCCTGAAAAAGCGCCTGTTGGCAAGCTGGTGCAGATCATGATGTATGGCGCACGGCTTATCCCTGTGGAAGGGACGTACGACGATGCCTTCGACCTGAGTGTGGAAGCCACCTGTAAATATGGCTGGTACAACAGGAATACGGCATTCAACCCGATTACCATTGAAGGGAAAAAGACCGTTTCGTTCGAAATTTTCGAACAACTGGGGCTTTCAATCCCTTCCAGGATATTTATCCCTGCGGGCGACGGAGTGATTCTTTCAGGGGTTTACAAAGGATTCGAAGACCTCATGAAGTCGGGGATCATCAGTGAAATACCCATCATGGTGGCTGTGCAGGCGGAAGGCAGTCCCAACCTGGTAAGAAATATCGGAAAAGAGTCATTCTCTTCATTCGGCAGCAACACCCTGGCCGATTCCATCAGCGTGGATGTGCCGCGTAATTTTTATATGGCATCGGATTATCTTCTGAAGTATCACGGGGAATGGCTCACTGTAAACGATGATTCCATCCTGGCCGCCTCCGGAATGCTGGCCGCGGAAACCGGACTTTTTGCCGAACCTGCCTCCGCAGCTGCCTTTGCCGGATACCTCCACTACAAAGATAATGGCCTTGCCGGTGAAGGCTCCCGCAATGTTGTACTCCTGACAGGCAGCGGATTGAAAGACATCAGTCCCTTCATCAAATCCCTGAAGCTGCCTCCTGCAGTAAAACCGGATTTACAGGCGCTGGAGAAATCACTAAAAAATCAGCTATGACCGTATTTTACCTTAACGGAAAGGAAAAATCGTACCGGGGTGATCCGGATAAAAACCTGTTGGAATACCTGCGCAATGAAGAAAGGATCACTTCGGTAAAGGATGGCTGCTCCGGGCAGGGGGTTTGCGGGGCCTGCACCGTGGAAGTGGACGGAAAGGCAAAACTGTCGTGCCGGATAAAAATGAAGGATATCGCCGGCGCTATGGTGGTCACTATGGAAGGCCTCCCCGAAAACGTCAGGACAGCCATAGCCCGGGCATTTGTGGAAAAAGGGGCCGTGCAATGCGGTTTTTGTACGCCCGGAATGATCATGCGTGTTAAAAAACTGTATGAAAGAGATGCGCTGCCCACACGCGATGAAATCAAAAATACAATACAACCCAACCTGTGCAGGTGCACAGGCTACATCAAAATCATTGAGGCCGTTGAGCTTGCCTGCAGGCAAAAAAACGTCAAATCGGGAAACGATCCGGCGGTCTCTGCGGCAGGCATAGGCAGTCCGTTCCCAAAATACCAGGCTTTTGAGACTGCCACGGGAACAAGGTCTTTTGTGAACGACCTGCATTTCGATGGGATGTTGTACGGAGCCCTAAGGTTTTGCGACCATCCCAGGGCTGAGGTGCTGGAAACGGACATTTCAGAAGCTTTAAAAATCCCCGGTGTGATCCGGATTTTTACAGCGGCTGATATACCGGGTAAAAGGCACAACGGACTCATCTTCGACGACTGGCCCCTGATGCTTGCCAAAGGGGAAACCTCAGGATGTATCTCGGATGTGATCGCCGGTGTGGTGGCCCTGGATGAGAATACGGCACGGAAAGCCGCCGGAGAAATCAGGGTTTCATACAAGGTCCTGGAGCCGGTTACACAGATCCCTCAGGCCCTGGATCCTGACTCCCCGCAGGTGCATCCGGGAAAAAGCAACGTCCTGGAAGAATGTATTGTGAAGACAGGGGATGCAGATAAAGCATTTGCCGGGGCTGCATATTTCTCCGAAGGTATTTTTGAAACCCCGAGAATTGAGCACGCCTTCCTCGAAACCGAAGCGGCAGTGGCCCTTCCGGAAGGCAGGGGGATAAAGCTCTACAGCCAGGGGCAGGGAGTGTATGTTGACCGGCGGCAGGTGGCCGCCATCCTGAACCTGCCTGAACATGAAGTCACCGTGATACAGGTACAGAACGGCGGCGGTTTCGGTGGCAAAGAAGACCTTACGGTTCAGGGCCATGCCTCCCTGTTCGCTTTCCTGTTGCAGAAACCGGTGATGCTGCACCTCTCAAGAGAAGAGTCGGTAAGGATGCACCCCAAGAGGCATCCCGTAATAATGGAAATGAAACTGGCATGCGATGCCGGCGGCAAACTCACAGCCCTGCGCCTGCGCGCTGCCGGCGACACCGGGGCTTATGCTTCGGTGGGCACCAAAGTGATGGAAAGGATCGCAGGCCATGCCACCGGAGGATATACCGTCCCTAACGTGGATATCTCCACCCTTACCGTTTACACCCATAACATCCCCTGCGGCGCGATGAGGGGCTTCGGTGTGCCCCAGGTGACCTTTGCCCTCGAAAGCTGCATCGACGACCTTTGCCGGCAGGGCGGATTCGACCGATGGCAATTCCGTTTCGACAATGCCCTGGAGGAAGGCTCCCGTACCTGCACCGGTCAGAAATTATCGGGTGTAGGATTGAAAAAGACCCTGCTTGCCGTCAAAAATGACTTCTGCAATGCGAAATATGCCGGCATTGCCTGCGGGCTCAAGAACACCGGAGTGGGCAACGGAATGACGGACGAGAGCCCGGTGATCATCCATGTGGTTTCTGAAAAAAAGGTCATCGTCCACCATGGCTGGTCGGAAATGGGCCAGGGGGTCCATAACATGGCCATCCAGACACTGCACGGGGAAACAGGGATAGATCCTGCCATCATTGAGGTCAGGGTGGATACCGCGGCAAATATCCCCACCGGAATGACCACCTCCTCAAGGGCCACGGCCCTGGTGGCAAATGCCATCATCCTTGCGGCTGAAGCCCTCAAAAACGACCTGAAAGCACAACCGCTTTCTTCACTGGCCGGAAAGCGCTACCGCGGCAGGTTCATCTGCGACTGGACCACAAAACCGGGCTCCGGCAGGACAGACCCCGTGATCCATTTTGCCTATGGCTTTGCCACACAGGTGGTCATACTGGACGAAAGCGGAAAGATCAGCAAAGTGACCGCCGCCCATGATGCAGGAAAGATCATGAACCAAATGCTTTTCGAAGGACAGATACAGGGAGCGGTGCACATGGGGCTGGGTTACGCACTTACCGAAAATTTCCCGGTGGAAAACGGTTTTCCTTTAAGATTTAACCTGAAAGATTGCGGTGTGCTCAGGGTGAAGGAGATGCCTGAAGTGGAAGTCATCGGCATTGAAGAACCCGATCCTGTAGGCCCATACGGGGCAAAAGGCATCGGCGAGATCGGCCTGGTACCGACGGCAGCGGCCGTGGCCAATGCCTTCACCGCTTACGACGGGATCAGGAGATTTAAACTTCCCCTTTTGAAAAAAAATAACTAAAATCTTCCCTTATGGCGCTCCTCCTGAAAAACACAACTTATGTTCACTGGCAATCCCTTGAATTCAAAAGCTGCGACATACTTCTGGAGGAAGGGGTCGCCGGCCGGATGATTTTTGATCCGGATGAGGCGGCTGTGGCAGAGATACAGCCGGAAATCCTGGATTGCAAAGGCAGTTTGGTCATGAAATCCTTTGCCATTGGCCATCATCATGTCTATTCCGCTTTGTCAAGAGGTATGCCTGCGCCCTCAGTGAAACCTTCCGGTTTTGCGGATATGCTGAAAAAAGTATGGTGGAGACTGGACAAAGCCCTTGATCAGGATACCATCAGGGCAAGCGCTCTTTTCACTGCCATGGAATGTGCCCTTAACGGCTCCACTTTTGTCATCGACCATCATGCTTCGCCGAATGCTGTGGCAGGTTCGCTGGAAACCATTGCCGCAGCTTTTGATGAGGCAGGTCTGTCGCATCTGCTTTGTTATGAGATATCCGACCGCGACGGAAAGGAGACGGCACAAAAAGGCCTTGCAGAAACGGATGATTACCTTTCGCACCGGCAGGGTCTGACAGGCCTTCATGCATCCTTTACCGTGGGGGATGAAACACTTTTAAATGCGGTTGCGTTGGCAAAAAAGCATAATACAGGCCTTCATGTACACATTGCGGAAGACCGGTTTGATCAGCAGGACAGCATGGAAAGGTATGGCATGCGTGTGTTGCATCGCTTTTCAGCCGCAGGGGCGCTTTCGCTGAAAGGCAGTATTTTCGCACATGGCATCCACCTGGATGAAAGTGAAAGACAAATGCTGGCAGCTTCTACAGTCTGTGTGGTACAGAACCCGGAGAGTAACCTTAAAAACAATGTAGGATTCCTCAACCCCGAAGGAATGGGCACTGACATTATGTTAGGGACAGACGGCATGCACAGCGATATGCTCCGCAGCGCCAAAACGGCCTTCTTCGCAGGGCAGGGGTACGGGCATCCGGATGCAGGAACCATTTACACAAGGTTCAGAAAAGTGCATCATTATCTCGAAACCAACGGTTATAAAGGGGATGGTGAAAACAACCTGGTGGCGATGGATTACAATCCTCCCACGGTGATCGGTCCCTCAAATTTTCTGTCCCATTTCATTTTCGGTATGGGGTCGAAACATGTGCTGCATGTGATCTCCAATGGAAAACTGATTGTTCGCGACAGGCATATCCTCACCCTTGACCGGCATGAAGTAACGGCCTTTGCCAGGGAGATGGCCGTCAGGCTATGGAAAAATATGGAAAAATTCTGATTTCATACATTAAACCTGATGAACATAATATCCCCGTCCTGAACGATGTATTCCTTACCCTCCAGCTTCATTTTGCCGGCTTCCTTCACGGCATGTTCGGAACCTAATGTCACAAAATCATCGTATTTAATCACCTCAGCGCGAATGAAACCCCTTTCCAGATCGCTGTGGATGACACCTGCAGCCTGCTTTGCGGTTTTGCCCTTGCGTATGGTCCAGGCACGGACTTCCTTGGGCCCTGCGGTGAAAAACGATTGCAGGTCAAGGATGCCATAAGCAGCCCTGATCAGCTTGTTCACACCCGGCTCGGTCAATCCGGCATCCCTGAGAAATTCAAGGCGGTCTTCCGGGGATTCCAGTTCGGCGATCTCCTCCTCGAGCTTCCCGGCGATCACCAGGACAGCAGAGCCTGTCCCTTTCAGGGCATCCCTTACCTGTTCCACATATTTGTTGCCGGCTGCGGCAGAAGCATCGTCCACGTTGCACACATAGATAACCGGCTTGTCGGTGAGCAGGAACATATCTTCCGCAAACCTTTTTTCATCCTCATCCAGGGGGATGGTCCTGGCATTGTGGAAGTTCTCGAAATGCTCCCTGTATTTGTTAAGTACCTCAATGGCCCTTTTCGGCTCTTTCTCGCCCGATTTGGCGGCCTTTTCCATACGGATGATCTTTCTTTCAACCATTTCAAGGTCTTTCACCTGCAGTTCAAGGTCCACTATTTCCAGGTCTCTGACGGGGTTCACCGATCCTTCAATATGTGGCAGGTTGATATCATCGAAACACCTTAAAACATGGATGATCGCATCGGTTTGCTGAATGTCGGAAAGGAAGCTGCTGCCGACCCCCTCTCCTTTGCTCGATCCTTTGGCCAGACCGGGTATATCAACGATTTCAACGGTGGCATGGGTGAGTCTGGCAGGCTTCTCTAACCTGGCGATCTCTTCCAGCCTGGGATCGGGCACATCCACTACACCAAGGTTGGATTTAGAAGCGCTGAAGGCATAACTGCTGGTCTCCGCCTTCGTCCTCGACATACAATTGAAAATGGTGGTTTTACCAATATTTGTGATTCCGATGATTCCGCATTTCAGGGCCATGATATCTGTTTATTACAGGAACAAAATTACGAAAAAGCAGTGCAGTGATTACATTAAAATAAAAGCCATATAAAAAACATATACCATCACCATAAAAATACCTTCCCGGCGGTCGATCATTCTTCCTTTTCTTATGAAGATAAATATAAAAACGAGCAGAATGGCAAATACATTCACCAACAGGTCGATGTTCGAACCTTTCTCAATGGGAATGGGGCTGATGATGCTGCTGATCCCTAAAATGAAAAAAGCATTAAAGATGTTTGACCCGATGATGTTCCCCATGGATATGTCGGCATTCTTCCTTACCGCAGCAATGATGGAAGTGGTCAGTTCCGGCAGGGAAGTCCCGACCGAAAGGATTGTCAGTCCGATGATCCTTTCGGAAATACCGAAACCTGAGGCAAAACGGGATGCAAAGTAAATGATCATCTGGCCTCCCGAGCCTAACAGCAATATACCGGCCACCACAAACAAAACCGAACGGCGGACACTCATTTGCCGGATTTTTTGCGCCCCGGGTTCCCTGGGTCCTTTGCCTGAGTAAACAGAATAATAAATGAATACGATGAAAAAGCCGACAAGGAGGATTCCATCTATCCTCGAAAGAACTGAAGCGGATGCCGAATCGATCAGCACATCGTTTGATATTACCAGCAATACCACTGCTGAAAGCAGACACAGAGGCACCTCGATCCAGGTGGTGGCCGACCTCACAACCACCGGCAGAATGGCAGCCGAAAGGCCCAGTATCAGAAGGATATTGATGATGTTTGACCCTATGATATTGCCATAGCTGAAGCCGGAGTTACCCTGGGCAGCCGCCATGAAGTTGACGATCATTTCAGGGGCCGAAGTCCCGAAAGCCACAATGGTGAGGCCAATGATAATATCGGGAATACTCCTTCTGCGGGCCAGGGATGCCGCCCCGTCAACCAGTAGTGTTGCCCCTGCAATGAGCGGGACAAAACCAATGAGAGTGAGTATTAAATCCACCATTTATCAGAAATATTGTCAAAAATAAAGCATTTCAGGTTGACGACCGCTCTTTGGCAAAAAAACTGAAGTTGACGCGGGAGTAGACCCTGTGATCAAAAAGGAGAGGATGGCCGTCAAACACCGTTTCTTTGCCATGCTCCAGAATCATCATCCCGCCCTTTGCCAGCAAATCCCTTTCGAAAACAATATCAGGCAATTGACTCACGCCATCAAGCCCGAAAGGAGGATCGGCAAAGATGAGGTCCCATTGCTTTTTCGTTTTATGAAGAAACCTGAAGACATCCGCTCTGACCACTGACAGGTTCTCAAGCCGAAGGCCGGCTGCCGTTTGTTTTATAAAAATCACGCATTTAATATTCTGCTCCACCGCCGTCACCTCCCTGGCGCCCCTCGAAATAAATTCATAGGAAATGCTGCCTGTGCCTGCAAAAAGATCAAGCACGGCAATGTCGCTGAAATCCGTAAGGTGGGTCAGGATATTGAAAAGACTTTCTTTGGCCATGTCGGTGGTTGGCCTCAATGTAAGATTGCCCGGATTGATCCTTCGGCCCTTCAGTTTGCCGCTTATAATTCGCACAGGTGGAAATTTAAGAGGGTGCAGTACTGATGTGCAGGAACTTCGCTGAAAACATAACTGAAATTGAAATTGCCCGGATACTTTTCAAACCGTACATCCCTTACATACCGCTGAATCAGTTCATACAGTCCGGAGCGGTGGTCGATCATCCCCGAAAGGGAGAGCTCCGCCTCTTCAGGATTGATCCCAAGCTGCTCAAAAACAAAAATCAGGAAATAGATTACATCCGTGTCGGCCTTAAAATCAAAGGTGTTGAAGTATTCAAAGCGGTTTCCTTTAAGTGCAACTATATCCATCAGTCCATCCCTCAGATTTAAAAAAACCCTTTGCCCTCCGGGCCTGTTCTTATATCTTGAAAGTATACCTGCAATGAAAACGGTGGGGAAGGAGAAAATCCCTGCATTCTGAAACACTTCCCGCGCCAGCTTCAAAACCTCCGGGGGCAACGGGTAAAGGTTGAAGGCGTTGATCTCCGGTATTTTATCCCACATTATTGTCTGATCCTTCTGAAGGTTAAAACTCAGCTTTGTATATGCCTCAGGGTTTTGTGAATCAAACAATGCCTCAGGCACGAGGGTGCATTTTGAGGTTTCAAACACAACATCCGCCGGTCCGTCAAAAGAACCAAAATAATCAAGATGACGGATGAAGTCCGGTATCTCTTTGAATACGTCATCCCCTCTCAGGAAATCATGTCCTGAAAACCTTGTGATCCGGATAAACCTGTTTGCTGTTTTATCCAGAATGACAAAGACCAGCATACGTTGGGATAACGAGCACAGCAAATGGTAATGTTCAGTCTTCTCAGCTGAAAAGGAAGGATCCGTTTTATCAAAATCAGGAATGAAAAGATCAGCCATGGCAGACGAGGAAATTACTCCCAGTTGCCATCTGTTGAAGCTTCAACCATTGAACCCACTTTTAATCCGGGATATTTTTCAATGTGTTCTTTGGTTGCGATGATGTTTATGACCATCTGTTCGTTAAGCCCTTTCAGAAAGGTATTATAATGAGCGGTGGCTTCAAAAACATTGACTTTCACGCCGCCCTTTTCAATGGTGCCGGCCTCTAATGTAAACTCTTTCTTGTCGGAGAAAGGGATGAAACGTATGTTTTCAACCTGATAACCGGGCTTTTTTCTGTAAAGCGAATCGGCAACGGGTATATATCCGATGGTGTCCCGGATCGATTTGGTGAAGGTGGTATCTGTAGGGTCAGGGACCATTTTAACCACCGGAATTTCACCTGTTTTAAGAAAATCGATCAGTGTATCAAAACTACGGGTATACTTACCGTGAATTGATTTGTACGTCATTTGTGCCGAACGTATTTCAATCAGATTATCAATCACTGCCTGGCTCCTGTGATCTGTTTCTTTTTTGAACCTGACAGGCTCCATAACGCTTTCAACAACAAGATACGCCAGCACAACAATTACGGCGAGCAAAACAACCTTAATGATATTATTGATCATAACGGAAATTTTTTAAACCATTGCAAATTTAGAAATTATTTTGAATTACAAAATTTTATAAAGTTATATTTGGACAATAATTCAACAATAAAATTTTTCAAACATAAAAACTTAACACTGAATGTCAATGAAAATCTTAGCGGGTATTGCCATCTGGAGCTCATTGTTATTGTTGTCGTGCGAAAACAAAAAGCAGCCACAGGCTCCTGAAAATGAATTCACTTTTGCCTTTATGACCGACATACACCTTCAGCCCGAATCCAATGCCACAGAAGGATTTAATGCTGCCATCGATACTTTGAACCGCCTGCTGCCCGATTTTGTCATCACCGGCGGCGACCTCATCATGGATGCCCTGGGGGTGAACTATGAGAGGGCCGACCGCCTTTACACACTTTACAAAGAGGCTTCGGCAAGATTTCAAATGCCTGTTTACAATACTATGGGCAACCATGAAATATTCGGTATATACCCTGAAAGCGGCGTGACTGCCGGACACCCTGAATACGGAGAAAAAATGTTCGAAAACAGGATAGGGAAAAGATATTTTTCTTTTTCGCATCAGGGCTGGCTCTTCATCATCCTCGATTCAGTCGACGACACCGGGAAAGGCTCATATACCGGGGTGATCAGCAGGGAGCAAATAGAATGGCTGAAATCACTTCTGGCAAAAACGGATACACTCACTCCTGTCGCCATCAGCGTTCATATACCTCTTCTCACCACTTTTCTGCAGTACAATTACGGACCCCTGGAATGCAACTCGGAAACCCTTGTCGTAACCAATGCCTCTGAAGTGTTGGACCTTTTTAAAAAACACAATCTGAAACTTGTCATGCAGGGGCACACCCACTTTTTGGAAGACCTCTATGTCAACCGGATTCATTTCATCTCCGGAGGGGCGGTTTCTGCAAGATGGTGGAAAGGAGCCAACCGGGGCCTTGAGGAGGGCTTTTTACTGTTCCGTGTCAAAGGCGAAAACTTTTCATGGGAATATATTGATTACGGCTGGAAGGTGGAACAGGAATAGCCCGGAGTAACACCAGATCCTTTTCATTACTGATTCTGCATATAGCTGATGCTCAAAGGGCTTGAAAGTCTTCCCGGTGGATTATACCGCTGCTGGCCGGGTTTATTAAATAATGAACAGCTACCTCCGCCGGCTTATCTGCTTCTGGGAGAAAAAGGCTTTGCATTTTGAATAAGAAGCAGTATAAAAATCAAAAAAAACATTTTCCCTTCCTGAAAATGAAACATAATTCCATACTTTTGGCGGGTGATTAATTAATTTGAAATTAGGGTATGCCGAAGAGTTTCAATGCATCCGGGAATTATCATGACACCATGAAGGCCATTGGCTATGTTCCCCGGAAAATGGCTACGCAGGAGACCTATGACAGGATCGGGTTCATGTCGGGTCTGGAGGTTCATCAACAATTAAAGACAAAGCACAAATTGTTTTGCAGATGTCCGGCAGGCATGTATCAGAAGCCGGATGAGTATGATGCGGAGATCATCCGTCACATGAGGCCAACCCTGAGCGAACTTGGGGAATATGACGGGACAGCTCTGATGGAGTTCAAGACGCGGAAGCAGATATTTTATCATATCTCCAACGATTCGGCCTGCACCTATGATATCGACGATACCCCTCCCTTCAGAATCGACCCGGAGGCGCTGGAGATAGCCATAAGGATATCCCTGCTCTCCAAACTCAATATCGTAGGGGAGGTGCACATCACACGGAAGCAATACCTTGACGGAAGTATCCCCACAGGTTTCCAGAGGACAGGGATCATTGGGGTGGAAGGGGAGATACACCTTCAACATAAAACCGTCAGGCTGATACAGCTCAGCCTCGAAGAAGACTCCTGCCGTGAAGTGTCTGATATCGGCCACCAGCGCATCTACCGCACCGACCGTTTAGGTATGCCGCTGATAGAAACCGTGACCTACCCCGACTGCGCAAATCCCGAAGAGGTGAAGGAGGCCTGCGATTACATCCGGTTTTTAAACCGAAGTTCAGGCCTTGTCAGAACAGGCATCGGCTCGGGCAGGCAGGATGTAAATGTAAGTTGCCGCGGAGGCTCCCGCGTCGAAATCAAAGGCGTTTCACATACCAAATGGATACCTGAACTCACCCATAATGAGTGTTTCAGACAGTGGGCCCTGTTGCACATCAGGGAAAAGCTCGTGAAGAAAATTAAGGACCCGCAGGGATGGGTCATGCAGTCCAAAACCCTGAACGGCTTTTACAAACCGCTCAACCCAACCCTGAAAGATGCCCTGAAAAAAGAATACATCATAGTGGCTGTAAACCTTCCGCGATTCAAAGGGATACTCTCCCACTTCACCCAACCCGGAAAAATATTTGCAGATGAAATATCAGACCGTTTGAAAGTGATAGCCTGCCTCGAAAAGCCTTTCATGTTTCATTCGGAGGAATTGACCCCGGGCATGAGTACGAAAGAACTCAAAGAGGTAAAGGCCATTCTTGAATCCGGTCCGGAAGATGCCCAGATTCTCTTCTGGGGCCCGCAGGAAGATATCAAAACGGCCATTGAAACCATTGAGGAAAGATGCAGGATGGCTTTTGCAGGAGTGCCCAATGAAACCAGAAAATCGTTTAAAAACGGCGCCACTATGTTCGAAAGGGTGCTTCCCGGCGCCGACAGGATGTATCCCGATACCGATTCAGCGCCCATACCGCTTGAGAACCATTACATTGAGGAACTGTCAAAAAATCTGCCCTCAGATATCGTTGACAGGTACAGGCAGCTCAGGAAATGGAATATCCCTGAGGACACCTACACTTATATTCTGAGCAAAAACCATTACCCGCTCATTGCAAGGATGATCAGCGAACTGAACCTCGAACCGGTATATGCAGGCGCTTTCATCGGTCATACCCTGAAATTTGTGGAAGGTCATTATACCCCTGCCGATGCTTTTAATTACAAAATCATTTATGCCATGTTCAGTTACATCGGGCAGCATGGATATGACATTGAATTATCAAAACGGATGTTGCCTGTGGTGTATGAGTTTCCAAAAATGGATTTCGACTCGGTTTTGGATAGTATCCGTTTTAAAATGATACCCAAGGATGAAATTCTTTCCCTTATTCCTTTCATGTCAGAAAAATTTAACGAAACAGCACGATGCATATCAGATAATAACAGGGTTAACTGGATCATGGGGGAACTCAGGAAAAAGGCGACAGGAAACATACCCCTCAGGGAACTGAATGAAGCCATCCATGATTTTATACAACAAAACAATTGTAATTCATAAGACCATAAATAAATGACTGAGGATTTTTTTCAGGGATACAAGGGGGAAGCTCTGGCGCTTCTCAGAAAGTACAATGTAAGGGTCTGGGGCCAGGCTGAGATTGAAACCACAAGGGGGCCCTTTAGAGGAACCGTTTTGCCCAGGTCAGAGAATGACGATGACCAGCATATTGTAGTTAAAATTCATACCGGGTACAATATCGGCATCGATATTAAAACGGTAACCGGCATGAAAGAAACCGGGTATAAAAAGGCTGTTTACAAGATCCCGGAAAAAGAATTCCCCGTGACCCCCGGATTACCCAAAGTGAAACTTTTCGGCACCGGCGGAACCATAGCTTCCCGGCTTGACTACCGCACCGGCGCAGTTATTCCGGCTTTTTCGCCAGGCGAACTGTATGGCGCAGTGCCCGAGCTGGCAGAGATTTGTAACCTGCAAACAGAAAAGGTATTTGCCGTATTCAGTGAAAACATGGGGCCCAGACAATATGTGGCGCTGGCCAAAGCCATTGGGCAGGAGATTGAAAAAGGCATCGATGGCATTGTGATCGGCCATGGAACGGACACCCTGCATCATACCGGCGCAGTGCTGACATTTATGGTACAGAATCCCCCGGTCCCTATTGTGCTGGTAGGATCCCAGCGTTCATCCGACAGGCCCAGTTCCGATGCAGCCATCAACCTCATGAACGCCATGTATACCGCAGGCCACTCGGATATCGCCGAAGTGCTGGTGTGTATGTTCGGGCCGACATCCGACATTTACGGATTGTTGCATAAAGGAACGCGTGTCAGAAAAATGCACTCCTCTTACAGGTCAACCTTCAGAACCATCGGGGATACGCCCGTGGCGAGGGTCAGGCGCGGCGAGATACTCCCCATCAAAAAGAAATACAATCACAGGCGCAAGGACAGGAATGTAACCATCAAGCCTTTTTTCAACGACCAGGTCACGATGCTGTATTATTATCCCGGCATCAAACCCGACACCATTGATATGCTTGTCGGTGCAGGATACAAAGGCATTATAATCGTTGGAACGGGCCTGGGGCATGTCAACAAGGAGCTTTACCCGGCCATCGAACGTGCCCATGCCAAAGGTGTCCACATGTTCATGACCCTGCAGACCATCTGGGGTTATGTACATATGTTTGTTTACGATACGGGGCGCGATATGATGGCCAAAGGCATTGTTCCCCTTGGAAATATGCTGCCCGAGGTGGCCTGGGTGAAGCTGAGCTGGGTGCTTGGCCAGACTGAAGACCCTGAGGAGGTGAAAAGGATGATGCTCACCCCCATCAACGATGAGATCACCGAGCGCGAACCCTACAACGGTTACCTCGTTTACCAGGGAGGCGTTCCTGCAGTGGAGAACTTCATCCGGACAGTGCATAAATAATTCAGAATTTGAATGTGAAGTTTGTAAACCAACAATACCAAATCATATATTGTACCTGGCGGAGCATTGCCCGCCGGTTTTCATTTTGCGCTGTTTCCTGTTATTTCTGTTTCTTCTTCGGTCAGGCCGTAAAGCCGGTAAACCAAAGTATCAATGGCGGTTACAAAAGTTTCAATGTCCTTACCAGCACGATTGTTACCTAAAATTGCCGTTACAAGTTTTGATATTTCCTGCTCAATTTCTTTGTCACGTTTTATTGGTATCTGATGTAATTCATATCCACTGATAGTTGGATTTTTAAATTCGTCATTAAACCACCAATTAATCAACTTTGAATTAATAATGCCAACAATGAATTTCAAGTCACAATTTTTATCAATAATTTCTGATGAAATGTTTGTTGTGTCTAAACAAAAATATTGTTCATCGTCATATGTTGCTAAAAGTTGACCACTACTGTTAACTCTCTGAGTAATTATTTTTCCCGGTGTAATAAACAATTCTTTGGTATGCGGCAAACAACCTGCTTTTTCTTTCATCAGGTCCGGACGATACCATATATATTCATTGTCATAGTCAATTCTGTACGCTTTAATATTCCTCCCTCTTATGACTTTATAACAATCTTCTCCTTTGTTTTCTTTGAATAAAAATCTGCTGTCATTGCTTGTTTTTATACCCCTTGAAAAATGAACTATATCACCAAGTTTTGTTGCATCAGATTTAATTTTTGTATAAATATTGTGTTTAACAGGATTCCAGGTCAAATTGACCTTTAATTCTTCATCTTTTAAAATTGTGTCTTTGGGTATTTCAGCTTTTAAAACAAAATTTTTATCAAGCAATCGGATTTTATTATTTGGTTTATTGTCCGTTTGAATGATAACGGTTTTAACATAAGCATCCTTAAATACGCCAAAATCAAGCTCAACAACTGACATCAAATTTATTTGGTCAAAAAGTAGTTTTCTTAGAGGAAGAAAACTTGTTGTTGATACCCAGGTATGAGGGATGATAAGACAAATAAAACCTTTTTGATTTTTAATTTTAGCTCCTAAACCAACAAAAAAAGCATACAAATCTGTTTTGTTCTTGTATAGTTCAAACTTATTGTAGAACTCTCTTTCTGTTTCAGGCAAATTCGCAAAATTTACATACGGTGGATTCCCAATCACCACATCAAACCCGACAAAATCTCCATTATCGTCAAGCACTTCGGGAAACTCAAAGCGCCATTCAAAAGCGTTTTCATAAATTTTGCTGGATTTTATTTCTTCAATTTTTTGATTAAGCTCTTCAATTTCTTTTTCCAGTTTCTCTTGTACTTTTTTACGTTTTTTTTCTAATTCCATTTCCCTTTTGCTGTACTGCTCTTTTGGCTCAAAAAGGAAATTGCCCGTAAACCTGTTATATAATTCATTTGCAAGTTTATCCAATCTGCTTTTAAGCGGATCATTTATTCTGATTTCTGAGGTAAAATCCTGTTTGATATTCAGGATTAACTTCTCCATATCCCTCTTAATATTTTTATCAGTTGTGCTTCTGTAGGTTGATATAGCTGTACGATAACTATCAATGCTCCATTTACTGTTCCTTAGTGCAGTTTTTAGGCTTGCATCTAAAGAATAACGGCTAATGAGCGAGTTCCCGCATTTAATGTTAATGTCAATGTTCGGAAGTGTTTCTAATTCGATATAATTACTTTCAGAAGTGTAATAAGCATTTTTAAGTAGCTCAATCCAAAGACGTAATCTGCATATTTTCACTGAATTCGGATTTATGTCAACCCCAAACAAGCAATTTTCTATGAGATGTCGTTTTTCATTAAATATGGATTGTTGAATGATTTGCCTGTATGGCAGTTTTTCAGGTTTATGGGTAATAGAATCTCCACCCAGTGTATGCTTTATTGTTTGTTCTCGTCTTGGCGCCGCCGGAGCCTGATAGTAAAACAGTTCACCTGTTGCTGTATCTGTAATATGAAGCTCGTCATTAATCACTTCAGCCTGAATATCCCTTAATGGACGGCCATTAATATCCAACAATATTCCCAACTCGCTTTTAATGGCAATCATTTCATTAAGTGCAGAAACCAAAAAGTGACCGGAACCCACGGCCGGGTCGCAGATTTTAATGCCGTTTACAATTTCGTTCGCTTCGGTCCGGTCTTCAATATTATCGTAAAGTGAATCAATATCGGTACAATTCCATCCTTTTGTTTCGTTGAATTTTTGAATCACCGCTTTTCGGATGGTTTCGCGGCACATGTACATGGTTATAAAACCGGGGGTAAAGAAGGAACCGTCTTTGTAACCATTTATTTTCTCGAAAATCAATCCGAGCACCGATGCATTGATAAGGGTTTTATTATCTTCCTGTATTTCTTCGCCCCCCTCACTTGTAAAATCATAAGCATTTAGGAACTCAAACATGTATTCAAGCGGATTTATTTCGCCGGTCCTCTTTTTGCCTTTGTCGTCTCTTAATACTGTTTGTGAATAAACCGGAATCGCTTTGTCATTTCGTAGTTGACTGATAAACAGCGTTGAATGCTCGATTTCTGTC